>NZ_MSQD01000006.1 GCF_002102475.1 Thermoanaerobacterium sp. PSU-2
CTCATGTTCCGTTTGTGGTTCCGTTGTAGAGGAATTTCGACTTGTCGAATGTATATTTTCTTGTATCCGGCTTATTATCTCCTGTATGCTTTCCAGTGTTGCCATTAACATTACCCCCTTTGTTTTTTTCCTCCAAATACCGTTGGACGACCCAATTGAGTATTGTGCGGTAATCGGATTTATATTTCTTACCTGTACTTCCCTTGTAGTTATCAAGGATCTCTATCATTCTCTTTGTCGCTTCTTCTCCATAAGCGTCGAGTAACTTTTGATACTCGTCGTTGGTCATGGAGACATATTCTGCGTAATTTATTTTATTTACTTTACTTTTCTTTTCTTTACTTTCCTTTACTTTACTTTGGGGATTATTGTCATCATTTATTGAGTTATTGTCATCATTAACTTGATTAATGTTATCAAAAACTATGTTTTGATATTTAGAGACATCCAAAAGGAAGAAATCTTTTATAAAAACTATCTGTTTCCTACGTGATACGGCTTCTAAATATCTTCTTTGTATGCCTTTAGAAGTCAATATTTTGTATTTATCGTATAGCGTTTTATCAAACAAACCCCACTTTAAACACGCATTAATGATGTCATTAACTTGATTAATGTCGACATTAACTTTCTTTGAAAAGAGTAATTGTTCTTTTTCAGTCCATTCGTAGTAATAACCTTCTTTATAGATTTTCATTAGTAATTTAATAATTATTGCAAACCCTATAATTCCATATTCAGCTTCTATTAACTGTACTTTATCGTCCTGGTCTATATCTACATCTAATGGAAAGTAATCTAACCCATCTTTTTGAGGTCTTGACATTTTCTCATCTCCCAGTTTGGCAATTCATGAATATTTTTCCGTTCAAAATGTTTTTTTAGAGAGGCGGTTTATTCCGCCTCGTTATTATCTTGCAAAAATTCAGGAAGATCTGCTTGTGCTGCTGTCTCAATCTCTGCACATATCTTTTCGTAGTCTGTCTTTCTTACGTCAGTGCTATGTTCATATCCGTATTTACCTATTATGTTCTTCACTAAGTCGTTGTCACCATTCGCAAGAGCAAACATTCTTTTTGCCTGCTTTTGCGTTATAGTTCCAGATGTATCGGTATATACCTTTTGCTGTGTCGATACCTGCTGACCTTCGAGATCCATGTCTTCGAGATCTTGTGTAAACATACCCGATGTTCCTGTAGCCTGCAATGTGGCACCAACAAGAGCACGTTTGATAGCCATTTTTTGAAGTGTATTAACGATGCTAAATACATCTTGGTTGCGATAGCGTCTCTCTTTGCTGTTAGCGCTCCCCTCACATTCGGCAACGATTATCTCATATCCTGGATATTGCTTTACGATTGTGACTTTATATTGATAGTAGAAGAATCCATTGTCCCAATCTTCCTTTTTGTCTACAAGTTGTATTTTATGTCCAAGGCCGAAAAATTGAAGTAGTCTTTCCGCTCCCGGCTTCAATAACGTTGGTTTAGGTGTGCCAGGTATAACGTCATAGTCAACTCCTTGGCGCATAATTTTTTGTCTTATCTGATCAAGTTTTCTTAAATTGTCTACAGCTTGCTCTAGTGTCACTTCGACTTTTGGTACATATTCAATTCGTTGTTCTATTTCTGTCGGCATATTTGTCTGTACCAATGCACCCATTATCTTTCACCTCCATATTCTTCATTGAGTTTTTTATTAACTTCACGTATTTTAGCCAAAACTGCATCCGCATTTTCACCTTTAAATGTTATCTCCCAATTATACCCTTTGCTATTTTTCTCAAGTTTTACTTGAATTTCTGGATCTTGTCTATCATAGAGATGTATTATTTTCATTTCCTGCGTATCCATTTTCTTATCCCCTCTCATTTTTTTAGTCTTGAGAGTATACCGTAAATGTGGTATACTCTCATTGAAAGATTTAATTTGTGCCTTTTAAAGGCATTTTTTTATATTTCGTCCCAATGTCTCTTTAGGAAATGTAATAATGTTTTGCCATAAGAAGTAAGCACATCTCCTTTTCCGTTACATATTGGACAAACAATCTCTTCTGGCTTATCAAGTGGTTCTGTTACACCCATTTTTTCTAATTCTGTTTTGACTACATTATCAATTTCTGACCATTTTAGATTTGAATTTTTTTCTTCTATTTCCTCTTTTTTTAGCATATATGCATCCCAATATTCCAACCATTCAGGATGTGTAATTTTACCTTGCCCTCTGCATAGGTGGCATTCTTCCTCTAGCAAATAACCCATTTCATTTTCATTTATTACTTTTCTACCTAATGCCATCATCTCTATTTTTTCTAATATGTCTAATATTTGTATGCACCAACCAGTGATTTGTTCTACTGCTAAGGCTGGATTTGAAGTCAAATTTTCTACAGGATCAGATAAAATTTCGCTTTTTAATTCTTTGATTTCAAAAAGCATACTATTTTCCCCTTTCTATTTGTTTCTGCAAATTCTAATCTTCTTTCTGTCAGCATCGTATGTCACTGCAAAGCCAAATTTATATAATATTTGAGCGAATTTTATCGGCATCTTTAAATCCCCCTTTCATCTTGCAAATATGACAGCAAGTGCTGCGCCTGCCATTTCATCTATTTCTTTTGTTGCTAAAGCCCATTTATCCTTTTCAGTATCATCAATTATTCCATCACAGCCTATCTCAATTAAATCATTGTTTATATTTTCTACATCTTTTATTTCCTTCTGAAGTTTTAGGATTGACCTTGCTAAATCCGTTAATGTTATATCTGGTAAAAACTTCTTACCTATTTCTGATGAACATCTAAGATGTTGATATGCTAACCATGGTGCTTTATAAAGTTCTACCATTTGATACACAATATCATCAGATGGTATTAATCTACCGTTCTCATACTCGCTTAATGTTCTTGACGATATATACAGCAATTCGGCTGCTTTTTCTTGTGTAATTCCAGCATTTTTTCTCGCAGTTTTGTATATATTTTCACATCTTTTGTTCATTCATTTTTCCTCCTTCCTGCTTTATAATGAATTCAGAAACACTTCTTATGACATTTTCGAGATCTCATGTCTGACTGTAGTAAAGTCTTAATTTCTCATGATATTCCTCATTATAATCTGCAATTTCATCTCTCAATTTTTTTATTATCATGTCAGCTTTTTCTGCCTGTCTTTTTAATTCTTGCAATTCCTTTATGCGTCTACATCTAAACTCTATTTGCATTTCAAGTGTCGCTAATTCTCTATCAAGTTCATCAATTATCATTCTTAGCCCTCCTTTAATCCGCACTCTTTAGCTTTCTTTATAATTGCACATATATTGCAAACTGTTTCGATTTCCCATCTTGACAGCCAACGCAATGTTCTTATTTCATCTTTTGTTAAATTGAGATCTTTAACTGCATCTAAAATCATTTTTTCTCTTTCATTTAAAAAGCCGTCTAACATGAGTTTCACCTCACTTTTTAATAAATTTTCCTTATTCCTCGTTGTATAGGCTTTTCTAATGCTTTCTTCTCTTGTTCTTCCATCCACCTATCAAGAGCTTCTTTCCTAAAGAGCTTTCTACTGCCACATGCAATATATGGTACTTCATGCTTTTTTACCATGTCTAACAATTTCCAATAACTAATCCCGATATATTGTGCTGCTTCATTCGCTGTCATTGTAACCTGTATTACTTCCTGCTGTTCTAAATCCATTTAAATTACCTCCTTACAATCATTGAACATTTTCTTTGTTGACTTCTTGCATACTTTTAAATTTGTTAATGAAGTATATCTGGCCTTTGCCAGTTACTTTAGCAGTTTTTGAAATTGTCACATGACCGTCGCTGTGAGTTATTGAAGTTTCTTTTATTCTAAAAAGTCCTAATTCCATAGATCGCTGTGTTGGCATATTGTAATCTGTGCCATTCCTGCTGATTAAGTAACCATTGCTGCGCATCCATTCAAATAATCTTTTTTCGCCAATATCAATTCCATTTTGTTTAAGCAGTTTTGCTAATTCTCCAATGAGAATTGCTGTATCTGATATTGCTACACTGTCAGCAAATAATACTTTTGGTTTGTCTTGTTTGATTTTTTCTTCAAGTTTAAGTTTTTCTTCTCGCTCTTGTTTGAGCTGTGTTGCAAGTTGAATTATCGTATCAGGATTAAGCAACACTTCTTCGATTTTTTCTGGTGTAAGATAAGCTCCATGCCTATTAACAGTAGGAAGAACTTCATCAAAAATCCAACTCTCAAATTTTTGTGCATTTGGTAATTCTGAATTTGAAATTAATCTATATATGTCTCCTTCAGGTATTACATTAACTTCCAATGTTTTCTCAGGATTTTGCGGATGAGGTATATAACATTTCGTTACCCACCTACAATGGTCCTTAACTGCTTTACTTGTATTTACATAGCCTAATGCTTTTGCAATATCAGACGCTATAAAGTATATCTTGTCATTAATTTTTACTGTTCGAATTTGTCCAAACTCTTGATTGCTGAAGATCTGTAATTCATTCATGCTTTTTTCCTCCTTGTTTTGATTTTTTATTTCTCTCATAAGTGGTAAAATATCCTTAAGGGAGGTAAATTTACTATTTTTGCTTTGAGGGAGCTCTAAAATTTAAAGGGAGCGATTTCAAATGAGTGATAAAATAACATTTAATCGTACCGTTTCATGTTCTGCAATTAATAAAGATGTCTATCAAGAATTAACTTACGCAAAGTTCCAAACCATAGGTTCATTGATGGCTTCTAAAAAATTAATTTCAACATTCTGCATGGGATATCCAAATTGTGATAAACAAGATTGCCAACTTGTTGTAGGTAAAGCTGGCAGAGTCTACAGTAAACCCATAGAAGATTAAAATTTTATTCTTTTTTCATTGATTGCATAAGCAACAAGATCTAAAAATTTTTGACTTTCACCAACTGTTAGGTCCAATTCTCCCATTACTTTAAGAACTGCATCAAGAGCTTCTTTTACTTTTTCAGAATCTCTATTCTCATTAGCTAATTCAAATATGTTAACAGCTTCAGAGTTAGACACTATTTTCATTAATGAACACCTCCTTTGATTTATTATGTTGCTCCCTCTCATCCTTCTCACCTCCTCCTATGCGGTTTCTGATTGGTCATAATCTTTTAATGTCTGAGATATTAGCATGAGAATATAAGCGTTCTTTGAAATTCCCATCTTTTGAGCTATAGAGGTTATTTTTGCATCAATTTCTGCAGGTATCCTTAGAGTCGTTTGATTGCGCTTGTATTTAGAATTCACTCTGAATTCACCTCCTAATTGCATTATATAGTGAATTCACTTTATTGTCAATAAGAATTTTTATGATTCTTTTAAAATTTTATTTGAAGTGATATAATTTCATTATGATAGCATTTTGAAGGAGGCTTATTATGGCTACAGATAAACGCCAATTTACTTTACGTTTGCAAGAAGAAAACTTTTTAAAAATCAAATATATTTCATCAGCTAATAAGCGCTCTATTGCCATGCAGATCGAGTACATTATTGAACAATATATTAAGCAGTGGGAATCTGAGCATGGCAAAATTGATATATCTAAGCTATCCGATGAATAAAAGGGGGATAATAATATATGTCTAATGATAAAATAACACTATCTTCTTTCCCTTCTACTAGAACAGAGGCATTAACTATGCTCTACTTGGAAAAACAAGACTTATCACATATCTCTCCAGAAGAATTGGTAGAAAAATATCTTGAAATTGAGGGAAAGATTAACCAAACTTTTAGTAAACATTCTAAAAAAGCCTTTTCCTAATAATTTTATAAAGCTATATACAGGTTAGCCACTGTATTAGATATTTCTATTAATGTCTTGGAATCGGCTGTTTTTGACTTCTCTGCTAACAATTCCATTTGTTTGCGTAAGAGCTCAGCCGGTTCAAATATCTTTTTTCTTTCGCCTCATTTACTTCCATCCTTCTCACCTCCTCCTATGCGGTTTCTTAGATTGCCTATTAGGAATTGAAACATTATGCAGTTTCCGACTCTTGATCGTTATTGTTGCAATGTAACGTTTCGTGACTTTGTTCGTCGAAAAAAATTTCGTCAATGCTTGTATTTAAAGCTTTTGCAATTTTTTTAGCTAATTTAATGCTTGGATTTCTCGTCCCATTTTCTATCATGTATATAAGCGAGTGTGTTACATTAACTTTTCTGGCTAATTCATAACCCGATATATTTTTTGAATTTCTTATTTCTTTTAGCTTATTTTTCAATAGTTTCACCTCCAACCGTCACTTAACGTTACTTTCTATATATTATTATAGTCACATTTCGTTACTTGTCAATAGTTTTTATAACTTTTTGTGACAAATATTTTTTATGTCACTAATAGTGATATAATAAATATCAATAGGAGGTATATCTCAATGAAATTTGCAAAGAGATTATCAGAATTGAGAAATGAATTTAAATTAACTCAAAAAGAACTTGCTGACAAATTAGGCGTTTCAAGAGGTACCATAGGTATGTATGAAATAGGTCAAAGAGATCCAGATACCGATACATTGTTGAAGCTATCTGAATTATTTAATGTATCAGTCGATTACCTCCTTGGTAACACCGACATCCGAAACCCAGTCGACGAAATAACACAAGCAGTAGAAGACGACCCAGAGTTGGCGGAGTTCTGGAGCGAACTAAAAGAAAGAGAAGACTTAAAGCTTTTGTTCAAGCAGACAAAAAAATTATCACCGAAGGCAATAAGACAAGTAATGCGCATAATAAAAGCTATTGAAGATGAAGAAAATGGAGAATAAAGTTATCTTTTAAAAGGGGGCTTTATTTTGGCTATCGACTTTTTAGACAAGCCTCTTGTGAAGGCTCTTTTAAATCAAGAAATCCCATTCTATGAGCTTATGACAGCATATGATATACAAGTATCTATTGCAAATATTGATACTTGTATTTATGGCTTTACATATGTCAGTCGCCATGGCAATTATTATTTAATATTAAACGGTAACATAGATTACGAAACACAATGCAAAGTTTTTATACATGAGTTAAAACACATCTTAGAAGATTGTCCAAGGCAAAGCTATTACATAGGTTTAGACATGCAATATGAGTACATAGAAATTGAAGCTGATAAGGTTGCGGAGGTTGCCGCGAAATATTGTGGGTAAATAGATAACAATAATATTGGATATTCCACTATTAATAATAAATATAGGAGAAGGGGGATAAAATGTTTTTTGTTTATTATGATGAATCCGGAGATGATGGATATCCAAAATATTCATCTGAATTATTCGTTTTAACTAGTATATATATGTCTGATTTCTTTTGGAAATCAAACTATAACAAAATTGTAAATTTTCGTAGAGAGCTTAAACAAAAATATAATTTCCCAGTTAAACTAGAGTTCCATACAAAAGAATTTTTAACAGATAAAAATCCATATAGAAATTTTGATTGGGACAATCAAACTAAAAACAAAATATTGTATGAATTTTTTGACTTTTTCTCTACATTAGATATAAAAATTATTAATGTAGCTATTAATAAAAAAGTTATCATAAAAGAAGATTATCCTGTATTAGAAAATGCATTCACATATAGTATACAACGTATAGAAAATGACTTAAGTACATATTGTAATTTATGTAAGTATGAAGACCACTGTGTTGATTGCAATTTTTTAATTATCACCGACGAAGGTAGAATAGGCAAAATGAGAAAAGTATCTCGTAAAATGCAACAATTTAATTATATACCATCAAAATTCGCTGGTATGTACAGGAAGGAAATAAAACGTTTATTGGAAGATCCATTACCTAAAAGCTCAGACGAGTCTTATTTTATTCAAATAGCAGATAGTATAGCCTATATTGTTTATCTTTATTTAACAAAAAACTTAATCGGCAATAAACTAGCTAATAGAGTTGCAAATAAAATTACCTACGATGATATCATTAATTTGTTAAATTTAATCAAAAGTAAACTCAATCTCAATGCCTCAAAAAATGAATATGGAATAGTAATATATCCGAAAACATAAACACCACCTACAACACATTCGTGTTTTCAGTGGTTCAATTATATTATAACATAATGTATGATAATGTCAATGTAAAATAATATAAATAATAGCAAATATTATAAACATGATAATTTTTATTTTACGAAGGTGATATTATGCCAGGCTCAATTGAAAAACGTGGAGAAAATTCGTACAGGCTTATTGTATCAGGTGGTTATGGCCCTGATGGAAAGCGAAAAAGATATACAAAAACAATAAAAGTTGAAGGTAAAACAGAATCAGCTAAGCTAAAAGAAGCTGAAAAAGAACTCGCCAAATTTATAGCAGAAATAGAAGGCAATACTTTTATTGAGCCTTCAAAACTAACCTTCAAAGCTTTTGTTGAGAAATGGCTTGAAGAATATGCTAAAGATAATCTGGCTCCCAAAACTTTATACCGATACAAAGAAATGTTAGACAAGCGTATTTTACCCGCATTAGGACATCTAAAATTAAATAAAATAAAGCCCATTCATATACTTGAATTTCTGAATATGTTAAAAGAAGACGGCACACGATTAGATGGTAAGAAAGGTGGCTTGTCGTCTCAAACAATTAAGCATCATTACAGACTTATTCATGCTATGCTAGAAGATGCAGTTAAATGGCAGCTTATACCTTCTAATCCTGCTTCTAATATAGATCCTCCAAAAGTAAATAAACATGAAGCAGAATATTACAACGAAGAAGAAGTAAAAGAACTTGTCAAAGCACTTGATGGCGAAAAATTAAAATATCAAGTTGCAATAATGCTAACTCTAGCGGCTGGCGAACGTCTTGGCGAATTGATGGGTCTTAAATGGGAGCATATCGACTTTGACAATAACACAATAGAAATAGTACAAGCCAATCAATATTTGCCAGGTCAAGGCCTATTTACTAAAACTCCAAAGAATGAAACATCCAAAAGGCTTATTGCCATACCACAACAAATAATGGATCTTTTAAGAGAATATAAAAAAGAGCAAAATCTAGAGAGGTTAAAGAAAGGAAACAAATGGATAGACACCGGTTTTGTTTTTACTCAATGGAATGGGCAACCTATGTATTATGATACAATTTCAAAATGGTTCTCTAAGTTTTTACAAAGGAAAGGTCTAAGGCATATTACATTTCATCAACTCAGGCATACATCGGCAACCCTACTTATAAATGCTGGCGAAAATATTAAAGCCGTATCAAAAAGGCTTGGCCATAGTAATACCAGTACAACAATGAACATATATGCCCATGCGCTTAAATCTGCTGACAAAGATGCTGCCGACAAAATTGCAAATTTTCTTTTCGAAAACAAAAACCAGGCGTAATTGCCTGGCATTTTATTGGGGACAAATTGGGGACACAATAAGCAAATGGGGACACAAAATAACCTAATATTATCCAAGTAATTATTTAACAAACCCACTTATTTCAATACTTTCATCAATGTACTTAAATCAAAAAAACGTCCTGATACGCACTCCAAAACCGTAGGTTGCGAGTTCGATTCTTGTCTCCCCTGCCATTTTTATGCCTAAAATACTTTTTAAGCACAAGGTTGATTTTTATTCTAATGTTTTTTTGTAATCCTCGTTGCTTATTTTATCTACTTCTTCCACATATCCTGAATTATAATCATCGTAATCGTCATCATAATTATCAAGTCCTGCTTTAGTTTTATTATACCTTGCTACTGCTTGATACGAATCCTCAGCATCAAATTGATTTTCGTCTTTAGAATCCATGTATCCCCAACCAAAGGGATATTTAATAGTTCTTTCTTCGTTGGGACGTGAAAATCTAAGATCGCTTAATTTTAAATCATTTTCTTTTGCGCATTTTGCGCATAAAGGTGTATACGGCAATGCTTCCAATCTTTCCATTTCAATTTCTTTATGACAATGATTGCATATACCATACTTACCGTTAACCATCCGTGAAAGAGCATCATCGATTTGTCTTAAAACGTGTTGCTCGTTATCTTTTAATGCATAATTTTTCTCTAACTCATATACTTCTGAAGCAATATCTGCCGGATGATTGTCTGCCAATGATAGTTCTTGATAATACTCTCTTTCACCAATTTTCCCAGTGCCATTATTATCATCCATCTCGTTTAAAGTATGCAAAATTCTATTTCTTTCATCAATAAGTCTTTTTCTAAAATACTCTAATTTTTTGTCATCCACAATACCACATGCCTTTCTATCACAAATTTTGTTGAACTATTTTTATTATATGAGCAATAATATTGCCTATAATGGGCAAATTCAATAAAACCGCTCTTTGCAATATGTATATTACAATTGCTCCAAGCAATGTAAATCCTATAGCCATTCCAAAACCACGCGCAAGCCCACCGACAAAGTTAAGCCATAGGAGTCTATAAGGGCTTTGCATCAACTCCACATAGTCAGCTATCTTCATTTTTTCCATCATTTCAGACATCTTTTCAATCTGCTTTTTTATTTCATTTAATAATTTATTATCCAAGCCCCATTCCTCCTATAAACTATTTTCTCTTTTTGGGTAAAGTTTATTAATAATTTATTGTTTTTTAGAATTAAATATGCTTAAATTAGTAATAAGAAGCTATACAGATTAATAAAATTGTTTTAGTAAAATTTGATGAGGCGAATAAAATGAAAAAGAAGGAAAGCAAAGATTTTTTAAACCCTTTTTACAACAGAAAATGGCATAAATATGTGGCATTGACTATTGTCATTGTGATGATAGTTGCATTAATAGCTGCTTTCAGTCTACCGATCTTAAATTATTAAAAGTGCGCATAAAGCGCACTTAATCTTTAATCAATTTCTTCAAGCACTTTCAATATCTCATCTACGTGTCCGTCAACTTTCACTTTCCTAAAAATTTTCTTTACTATGCCCTTTCTATCTATTACAAAAGTTGATCTTTCTATGCCCATTTTTTTCTTTCCATACATATTTTTTTCTTTATAAACACCGTATTCTGTTGATACTTTAGCATCATTATCGCTTAATAGCACAAATGGCAAATTAAATTTTTCAATGAATTTTTTATGAGACTCTAAATCATCTAAACTTACACCTATTACAACTGCATCATTATCTTCAATAGAATTTATGTTGTCTCTAAACTGGCAAGCTTCCTTTGTGCATCCAGGCGTGTTATCCTTGGGATAAAAATAAAGAATAACTTTCTTACCTCTATAATCTTTTAAAGAGACATTCTTTCCATCACTGGACATAAGGGTAAAATCAGGGGCTTCTTTTTCTAATTCAACCATCAACTTCTCCTCCTTTGATAATTATTCTCCTTTAATACTTCTTATCTTAATTATTTCAATTTTAAAATAATAATCAATGATTAAATTTAAAAAGAGGCAAATAGCCTCCTTTTAAATTACCTCCTTGATTGATGATATGAAATTTGTTACACTGTCAAATATTTCATCATTATTCCTTGAATCATTTATCATTTTAACTATTGCACTGCCAATTATTATTCCATCACAGTACGGAGCAAACTTTTTTGCCATATCAGGTCCAGATATGCCAAATCCAATCGCCTTTGGCAAATCAGTGTATTTTGACACTAAATCCATGTACTTTTCAATATCAGTTTCAATTGTATTCCTCACACCTGTGACGCCTTTTGTAGAAACGCAATACACAAATCCTTTTCCGTTTTCGCAAATCTTCTTTATCCTGTCATTTGAAGTAGGTGCAACTAACGGTATCAAATAAATATCATTTTTTTCAGATAATTCTTTTATGTCATTTCTTTCCTCCAGTGGCAAATCGGGTATGATTAGTCCATCTACGCCTGAATCTTTTGCATTCTTTAAAAATTTCTCCATTCCATATTTATAGATGGAATTGTAATAGACAAGGTATATAAGCGGTACATCTGTATTTTGTCTTATTATTTTAACAGCATTCATTATATCATCTATTTTAGTGCCTTTTTTTAACGCTCTGGCAGATGAAGCTTGTATTATAGGTCCATCTGCCAGCGGGTCTGAATAAGGAATTCCGATCTCTATAATATCAGCACCGCCTTCAACCATTTTATACACTAAATTGATAGTTACATCTATATCGGGATCTCCAGCAGTTACAAATGTAATCAGTGCTTTACGCCTTTTTTTCTTTAACTCATTGAATTTTTTATCAATCCTGTTTTCTCTTGCATTGTTAACTTCTATACTTGACACCATCATAGCTCAACCTCCAAAACATTTGCTACTGTATTTACGTCTTTATCTCCTCTGCCTGACAAATTTACAACTATGATATCATCTTTGCTAAGGCTTGGAGCAAGTTTCATTGCATACGCAACAGCATGGGCACTTTCCAATGCAGGTATGATTCCTTCAATTTGAGATAAATCCATAAAAGCTGACAAAGCTTCTTCATCAGTGGCATACACGTATTGTGCCCTGCCGCTATCCCTTAAATAGGCGTGTTCAGGCCCTACCCCAGGATAATCAAGCCCTGCTGATATTGAGTAAACAGGCATTATCTGTCCTTCATCATCTTGAAGCAGATACGTCATCATGCCATGAAGAACGCCAATACTTCCTTTTGCCATTGTAGCAGCATGTTTATCTGTATCTATTCCAAAACCTGCAGCTTCTACACCTACAAGTTTAACTGATAAATCGTTTATAAAGGGATAAAATGTCCCCATAGAATTGCTGCCACCGCCCACACATGCAACAATATAATCTGGCAATCTCTTTTCTTTGCTTAAAATTTGTTCTTTCGTCTCGTCACCGATCACCCTCTGAAAATCCCTAACCATCATCGGATATGGATGCGGTCCTACAACAGAACCCATCACGTAAAATGTATCATCGATATTCGTGACCCAATGGCGTATCGCTTCGTTAACAGCATCTTTCAATGTGCCAGTTCCTGTCTTTACAGGGGTAACTTTTGCGCCCAACAACTTCATTCTAAATACGTTCAATGATTGTCTTCTTATGTCTTCTTCACCCATAAATATCTCACATTCCATGTCAAACATCGCAGCACCTGTTGCAGTCGCTACACCGTGTTGCCCTGCACCTGTTTCAGCGATTACTTTCCTTTTTCCCATTCTTTTAGCCAGCAATATTTGTCCTATGACGTTGTTTATTTTATGAGCACCAGTGTGGTTTAAATCTTCTCTTTTTAAATATATTTTTGCGCCACCCAATCTCTCAGTTAAGTTTCTTGCAAAATACAACGGTGTGGGCCTTCCAGAATATTCTCTTAAATAATATTTGTATTCATCAATAAAATTTTCATCGTTTATCGCCTTGTAAAATTCACCTTCAAGTTCTATCAATGCATTCATAATCGTTTCCGGCACATACTGACCGCCAAATTTACCAAATCTTCCTACCATTTTACACTCCTCACTTTACATATTAAATCTTTCATCAATTGATAATTTTTAAAGCCACCGACTTCAACGCCACTGGATACATCTATTACATCTGGTCTAGCTGCTTCTATAGCTTTCAAAACATTATCAGCATTAATACCACCTGCTAAAATAAACTTGCACTTTAAGTTGTCTTTTACATCCTTAACTAAATTCCAATCAAATTTCACACCTGAACCACCGTAAAAGCCATTTATTTTGCTGTCAAGGAGAATACCATCAACATGATAGTCTCGTAATCTAAAAACATCACTCTTTTCGATAATCCGAATTGCCTTCCATACAGTATAATCATCAAAATTGTCTATATAATCTTGTGGCTCATCACCATGAAATTGTAAAACATCTAAATTTAAGTAAACAGCTACATCCTTTACTACCGAAACTTCTTCATTTACAAAAACACCGACTTTTTTTATTTGTTTGTCGAGATTTTTAATAAGGCTGTATGCCGTATTTACATCTACTTTCCGCTTGCTTTCAGCAAAGACAAACCCAGCATAATCAGGCTTTAAATCGTTAAGGTATTCCACATCTTCTATCCGCTTTATTCCACATATTTTCACCAATGTCATTATAAACACCCTTTGATTGAATTACGAAATCATCAATTTTACCACCATTTTTGATTATATTCATAAGTGTTTCACCAATTAGGACAGCATTTACACCTAATGATTTTAAAAATTTTACGTCATCAGGGGTCTTTATGCCACTTTCAGATACCAACAGAACACCACTTGGCACGTATCTAATAAGCCTTTCTGTCGTCCTTAAATCAACGCGAAAATCCTTTAAATCCCTGTTATTTATACCTAAAATATCTACATTTGCATTTAATGCTATTTCAAGTTCACGTTCGTCATGAACCTCAACAATGGCATCTAATCCAATCTTTTTAGCAGTATCGTAAAACTTCTTTAAATCATCTCCAAGTACAGCCACTATAAGCAAGACAGCATCTGCACCAATTAATTTGCTTTCGTATATTTGGTATTCGTCAAATATGAAGTCTTTTCTGAGAATAGGTTTTGATGTTATTTTTTTTACATCGTTTATATATGCATCATCTCCTTTAAAATAATTTTTTTCTGTAAGAACAGATATGGCTTCAACATCAACATTTTCATATAGCTTAGCAATTTTTGTGTGGTCAAAATCATCTAAAATTATCCCTTTCGACGGAGAAGCTTTTTTTATCTCAGCTATTATCGATATATCATCACTCCTCAACGCTTCTTTAAAATTTCTCACATTTTTCTCATTTTTAATTTCTTTTAATATATCATCCAGCGGTTTTTCGATTTTTTTCATTTCCACCTGTTTTTTCTTCTTAACGATAATATCATCAAGTATCATTGCAAATACACCTTCTGAAAACTTAATATGTCATTCAGCTTGCCTAATGCCTTGCCTGAATCAATAAGGTGTTCCGCAAGCTTGACACCTTCCTTAATGCTATCAACTGCTTTACCAACATACAAAGCTGCAGCGCTATTTAAAACTACAATGTCTCTCTTAGGGCCTTTTTCACCATTTAATATATCTAAAATGATTTTTGCATTTTCCTTTGCATCGCCGCCACCAATATCCGAATCTTTCGACAGTCTAATACCGTAATCATTAGGGTCAATTGTGTAATCAATAACCTTGCCATCCCTCACTTCTGAAACAACTGTAGTAGTGGTAGTAGTTATTTCGTCAAGCCCATCATTTCCGTGAACGACTAAAGCTCTTTCACACCCCAATTTTAGCAAAACTTCTGCCAATATATGCGTCAGGTTTTTATCATAAACGCCTAAAACTTGGCCTTTAACAGAAGCCGGATTTGTCAATGGTCCTAATATATTAAAAACCGTTCTTAAACCCAGTTCTTTTCTTATGGAGGCTACGTTTTTCATGGCTGAATGATACAAAGGCGCGAAAAGGAATCCAAATCCCACTTCATCGATGAATTTCTTTGTCATCTCTGGTTCTGCATCGATTTTTACACCTAATTCATTTAATACATCGGCACTGCCGCTTTTACTGGAAACAGCTTTGTTTCCATGTTTGGCTATTTTGATTCCGGCAGACGAAGAAATTATTGCAACTGCAGTAGAAATATTAAATGTCTTTCCGCCGTCACCTCCTGTTCCACAGGTATCTATGACATATGGAGAATCGAGTTTTAATTTTTTTGCATTTTCTATCATCGACTTTGCAGAACCGGTTATCTCATCGATTGATTCGCCTTTCATCCTAAGGCCTATAAGATAACCACCAATTAATGGCGGGCTTGATTCCCCTTTCATTATTACATCCATGGCGCTTTTTGCCTCTGTCTCGGTCAAATTCTCCCCTTTAATGATCTTTTCAATGGCTTCCTTTAACATTGCAGATCCCCTCCACAAAATTTTTTAATATATTTTTACCATCATCTGTTAAAATAGACTCGGGATGAAATTGAAGTCCATATACATGATGGCGCTTATGCTTAATTGCCATAATAGTTCCATCATCTGTTTCTGCAGTTATTTCTAATGATTCTGGCAATGAACTTTTGTCAATTACAAGCGAATGATATCTCATGGCTTTCATTGGACTTTTTATGCCTTCAAACAATCCTTTGCCAACATGATTGACAGATGAAGTCTTTCCATGCATTATAGTGTTTGCTCTGATTATTTTTGCGCCATAAGCATATCCAATAGCTTGATGTCCAAGGCAAATCCCTAATATAGGTATTTTGCCTTCAAACTCATCGACTATGTCTACTGAAATCCCTGCATTTTCTGGCCTTCCTGGCCCAGGCGATATAATTATTCCCTTTAGATTCATTAAAGCTATGTCATTTAATCCTATTTTATCGTTGCGGACAACTAATATATCGCTGTAAATTTCGCCTATAAATTGATATAGGTTATAAGTAAATGAATCGTAATTATCTACGAGGAGAAGCATCAAAGCACCTCCTTTAAGACCATCGCCTTATTTAAAGTTTCATAGTATTCAGCTTCTGGCTGAGAATCATATACAATTCCACACCCAGCTTGAATAAATGCCGTACCTCTTTTTAATAGCAGCGTTCTTATTGCTATGCACATATCCATATCTCCATTGTAAGAAAAATAGCCGACTGCTCCAGCGTAAAATGATCTTTTCACATTCTCCAGCTCATCAATTATCTCCATGGCCCTTATTTTCGGTGCACCTGAAACCGTCCCAGCAGGAAGACATGCAATTAGTGCATCAAACGCTGTAAGACCATTTCTCAAAATGCCTGAAACTTTTGATACAATGTGCATTACATGCGAATAAAAATCGACTTCCATGAATCTATCCAATCTTACAGTGCCAAATTCGCTTACTTTTCCTATATCATTTCTTCCAAGGTCAACTAACATTACATGTTCCGCCTTTTCCTTCTCATCGTTTAAAAGCTCATTTTTCAATATTAAATCTTCTTCGGCACTTTTTCCTCTTTTTCTGGTTCCTGCAATCGGATTTGTAGTGACTTTACTTCCAAATACGGATACGAGGCTTTCTGGCGACGAACCTATCAGTTGAAAATCGCCAAAATCGATGTAAAACATGTATGGTGATGGATTTGCATTCCTAAGTCTCCTATACACATCAAAAGGCGCGGAATCGGTTTTGATTTTAAGTCTTTGGGAAGGTACTACTTGAAATATGTCACCATTTTTTATATATTCCTTTGCTTTAATTACAATATTGCAAAATTCTTCTTTGGTAAGATTATAATCAATATCAGAAATGAGTTGCTTTGGCTTTATGTCGTGAATTTTAACATTGCTCTTTATGTTTAAAATTATTCTTTCCAATTTTTCTTTTATAAAGCCATACTTTTCATTTTCATCAGGAAATACGTTGTAAATAACAGATACATTATGTTTATAGTGATCATAGCAGATTATAATCTTGTAGAACATAAAATACGCGTCAGGTATTCCTATTTCATCAATATTTTTTGATGGAATATATTCATACTGTCTTATAATGTCATATCCAGCATAACCTATTGCTCCGCCAGTAAATGGAAATTCAAGTCCACAACTATCATAACCGCACATCATATTTTCCTTTATATAGTCAAGAATTCTGCCGTATCTTATTTCCTTTTTATCACCATCAATCTGGATTAAATCATCATTACATTTGATCTTCAAATACGGATTCGAACCGATAAACGAATATCTGCCCCACATTTTACTACTTTCAGCACTTTCCAAAAGGAATTTATTTTCACCATCTAGATTGTAAAAAATATTGATTGGCGTCAATTCATCACCGTTTATCTCCTCGTAAACAGGAAAGACAATTTTCTTCTTTACAAGTCTTTCATATTCTTTTTCAGTTATATTCAACCAATACACCTCCTTAATATGCAAAAAAGTCACTTCATCCAATGGGACGAAGTGACTTCGTGGTGCCACCCAAATTGTTTTATACTTGTGTGGTTTAAAAAAAGCATCTCATCCACTAAGGACGAAATGCTTTCATTTCGCTTTGCCACCTAAGTACAAAACCTCTCATTGCAGGTACAGATTTCTCGATACCCTGTCATTTTAACGGTAGACTACCGGGCAATGCTACTTTCATTTCACACGCCATCTCGCAGGCCCATTCAATAACGCCGTCAGTACCTGGCTTCCACCATCCCAGGCTCGCTTTAACCTAATGCGATATTTACTATTCCTGCTCATCGATTTTTTTATTTCGATTGATTTAATTATATAACGTGTTAAAATATATGTCAATAGTTTTAATCTTGTCTAAAATATAAATTATCTCACATCAGCAACCATCTCTATATTTGCCTATTTTCTCCTCAATCGTCACACCATCAGGTTTAAAGTCTATCTTAACGATCGAAATTACCCTCTTGGCACCTTCATCTGCGCATATATTTTGGGCCTTTTTCACAATATCCAAGAGAACATCGATGTCTCCTTCCATAGTCGTTTCCATAGGGCTTACAAAATACTTAACACCTGTTGATTTTATGTAATCAATAACTTTGTCTACGACTGGATAGATTTTTTCTTCTTCAACTATAGGTAATACTTGCAAGCTTACATTTACAACACTCATATCTAATTCTCCTTGATTAGATTTATCATCTCTTTAACTATATTGCTGGACACTATTGCTGCTTCTTTGACAAATTGGCTAAAATCTTTTGTCGCATTTCCATCGGCATTATCTGAAATGCTTCTTATTATGACAAATGGTATATTGTTAAGATATGAAGTATGTGCAATTGCTGCTCCTTCCATCTCGACTGCTAGTGCATTAAAAAGCTTCCCCAATTTTAAAGCCTCATCTTTTGATGAGATAAATTTATCACCTGAAACGATCCTGCCAATATACGCTTTCCCATCAATATTATCATTAGCAGCCTTATACGCCACATCTATGAGATATTCGTCAGCTTTAAATACGCTTGTCTTCATGCGAGGGATTACTCCTAATTCGTCTCCAAATGCTGTAGTATCAAAATCATGTTCTATCGCATCCGAAGAAATGACTATATCGCCAACATTTATGCCTTTTTTTAGTCCTCCAGCAACACCTGTGTTTATTATGCAATCAACTTTAAATTCGGATATCAATATCTGTGTTGCAATCGCTGCATTTACCTTTCCTATACCTGATTTTACAACAACTGCGTCTACTCCATTAAGTATACCGCTAAAAAAATCCATATCTGCCCTATTTATCGTAAACTCATTAACGATAGCTTCCTTAAGTAGCTCTACTTCTTCCTCCATAGCGCCAATAAAGCCTATCTTTTTCACGCTTATACTCCTTTCATCTTTAATTAAAAAAGGGAGAAATCTCCCTTTAGATATGTGCAGCACACCTACTGCAAATTGTTGGGTGCTCTTTATCTTCGCCAACAGTTTCACTGTACATCCAGCATCTTTCGCATTTTTCACCAGGTGCATGACTTACTTTTATAGCAATGTCATAATCTTCACTTCTGTACGCATCATCAGGTATAACCTCATCATTTTCGTGAAGAACAGTTTTTGATACTATAAAGACTGTATTAAAATCTTCTTCAAACTGCTTCAAAAATTCGTACAGCTCTTTCGACGCATAAATATCGACTTGAGCTTCCAAAGAATGGCCTATTTCCTTGTTTGATCTGGATATCTCCAATGCCTTAGATACATCTTTTCTTATGTCAAAAAGTTTATTCCAGCTTTCAATTATCTGCTTATTGTCGTAGATATCATTAGGCTCTGGCCAATCAGCCAACTGAACGCTCTCGAAATCATTTTTTGCATCGTGCTGCATATAGCTCCATATTTCGTCTGCTGTAAATGTCAGCACCGGTGCTATGATTCTTACAAAACCATTCAATATAATATATAGAGTAGTTTGAGCTGCTTTCCTTTCTTTTGATGTGGCTGGGAAAGTATATAGCCTGTCTTTCAATATGTCAAGGTACAGATTGCTCATATCTACAATGCAGAAGGTATGAACAAGATGCAAGAACTCATAAAATTTATATTTGTCAAAAGCTTCAGTTACATCCTTCACAAGCTCATTGTATTTGTACAAAGCCCATTTATCTATATCTAACAATTCATCATATGGCAACAAATCTTTATCAGCATCAAAATCGTAAAGGTTGCTTAATAAAAACTTTGCTGTGTTTCTGATTTTTCTGTATGACTCAGTCATCTGCTTTAAAATTTCTTTTGATATCCTCATGTCTGAAGTGAAATCTGCAGAAACAGCCCACAACCTCAATATGTCAGCACCATACTCTTTTACAACATCGGCTGGATCGATTCCATTTCCAAGGGATTTAGACATTTTTCGCCCTTCACCATCTACAACAAAACCATGTGTCAATACATTTTTATACGGAGCGATACCTTTTGTAGCGACAGATGTAAGAAGCGATGACTGGAACCATCCCCTGTGTTGGTCAGAACCTTCCAAGTACAAGTCTGCTGGCCATCTAAGTCCCTCAGTTGTCTCTAAAACCGCTACATGACTAGAACCAGAATCAAACCATACATCCATAATATCCGTTTCTTTTCTAAACTCTGTAGAACCACATTCACACCTTGTGCCTTGTGGCAGTATTTCTTCGGCCGATAGTTCATACCAAGCGTCAGAACCCTTTTCGGCAAACAACTTCTTTACCGCATTTATCGTATCATCGTTTATCAATTCTTTCCCACAATGTTTGCAGTAAAAAATAGGAATTGGAACACCCCATATCCTTTGCCTGGATATGCACCAATCGTGCCTATCTCTAACCATGTTTGTAATCCTATCTTCGCCCCACTCAGGAATCCAATTTACTTCTTTTATCGCATCAAGCGCTTCATTTCTAAAGCCATCTACAGATGCAAACCACTGTTCTGTGGCGCGGAATATAACAGGATTTTTGCATCTCCAGCAATGAGGATACGAGTGCGTGAAAGTCTTTGAAGCCAATAGCGCATTGGCTTTCTCAAGATCCTCTTTTATGACCTTATTTGCATCAGAGTAAAATAGTCCATTGTATTTTCCTGCTTTTTCAGTAAATCGACCTTTATCATCAACAGGATTCAAAACATCAAGTCCATATTTTTGACCAACTACAAAGTCCTCCTCACCATGTCCAGGTGCTGTGTGCACACATCCTGTACCTGCCTCTTGCGTTACATGATCGCCTAATATTATAAGCGATGTCCTGTCAAAAAGAGGATGCTTAGCCTTCATTCCTTCCAGTTCTGAACCTTTAAAAGTAGCAGTTATTTCATGGTTTGAAAGCCCTGTCTCTTTTTCAATGCTGTCAAGCATATCTTTTGCCATTATGTAAATTTCATTTCCGTACTTTGCTAAAGCATAGTCAAAATCTGGGTTCAAGCAAATTGCAAGATTAGCAGGAATTGTCCAAGTCGTTGTAGTCCATATTACAAAGTACAAATTGCTTAAATCATCAACAATGCCTTTAAATTTACCAAGGTCATCTACAACTCTGAATTTAACGTAGATCGAATCAGATTTTTCATCAGAATACTCTATTTCTGCTTCTGCCAATGCAGTCTCACAATCTGTACACCAATATACAGGCTTAAGTCCTTTATATATATATCCCTTCTTTGCCATCTCCCCAAATACTTCTATCTGCTTTGCCTCGTATTCTGGTTTCAGCGTCAAATATGGATTTTGCCAATCTCCTCTTACACCTAATCTAATAAATTGCGCTTTTTGCTTTTCAATTTGCGAAAAAGCAAAATCACGGCACACCTTTCTAAATTCTACTGGACCTACATCATTTCTCTTTATCCCTAATGTCTTAATCGCCTGCTGTTCTATTGGCAAGCCATGAGTATCCCAACCTGGCACATATGGTGATTCATATCCCCTCATGGTCTTATATTTAACCACCATGTCCTTCAAAACTTTGTTCATGGCAGTGCCAAGGTGTATATTGCCATTTGCGTATGGAGGACCATCATGAAGAATGAACTTTTCTTTGCCCTTGTTTTTATCTAATGATTTGTGGTATATGTCCATGTTCTCCCATTTCTTTAATATTTCTGGCTCTCTCATCGGCAAATTCGCCTTCATTGGAAAATCAGTCTTTGGCAGATTTAATGTTTTGTTGTAATCCATAAACATACCTCCTATTTCAAATTGCGTAATGCAGAAAAAATAAAAACCTCTCATCCAAAGGGACGAGAAGTCGCGGTACCACCCTAATTATTAAGGCTCAATGCCTTAATCACTCATGAGATAACGGGGTTTTCCCGGCTTAGCTTACTAAATTTCAGCCAGCAGCTTCGAGGTGATATATGACAAACTAACTTATTGGCTTTCACCCACCGCCAACTCTCTTAAAAGTTTTGTTTGCATAAATTGTCCTCTTCATCGCTTTTTTTCGCATTTTAAATAATTATACAATATGTAAAAAAAGACGTCAACATCTTACGTTGTAATGGCAGACCTTACTTTTACACCTTCAATGCTGCCAAGCTTGCCAGTTAAAGCACCGATGTCATCCGTCGTACCGTCGACAATCAACGATATTATTGACACATTCCTTTCCTTATATGGAATGCCCATTCTGCCCACTATGATATCGGCATACTCGCTTAAAATGTGATTAACTTTTTCAGACGCCAACTCTCTATTTTGGACTAAGATCCCGATTACAGCAAGTCTATTCCTCATCATTTCTCACATCGTTCTCATCATCAAAAAATTCTCTATCGTCTATAGACAATATAGCTTCAAGCTCTCCTTCAAGGAGTGTTTTGAATTTAGCCTTAAATACATTCAATTTTTTCCTTTGATTTTCAAGCTCTGCTCTAATTCTTACTACTTCTTGATTGGCTTTCTGCATTATTTTTTCTGCTTCTTGCTGTGCTTGCTGTATTATTAAATCAGCTTCTTTCTTGGCATTTAACTTTAAATCTTCAGCCGACTTTTGAGCGACCACCAGCGTATTATTTAGCGTTTTTTCTATATCAGTATAATTCTGCAACTTATCATTTAATATATTTACTCTGTCCTTTAGATCGGAGTTTTCTTTGTACAATAGTTCATAGTCTTCCATAACTTTGTCTAAAAACTCATCAACTTCATTTTCATTGTAGCCTCTAAATGAACGCTTAAACTCCTTATTGTGTATGTCCATAGGTGTTAACATGCCAATCCACTCCTTGTCATCTTATTGTTATTTGTATTTTAAAATATGAACATATACCCTGCCTTTTCTCGATGTACCTAAAATTTCTTGGAGCTTGATCCTTCCATAACCTCTTAAAGACATGATGTCACCTTCTTTTACTTCAAATGAAGGCGATATATTTGTCTCCCAATTCACTTCAGTAAGTCCAGCTTTTATCAATTCCGAAGCCTTTGTCCTGGATATTTTAAATCCCGACGCGATTATACTATCAAGCCTTACAGATGCAACAGTTGTTTTAATGTCCTCGTACTCTATTACAGGCTCTATAACCTCATCTAAGTCAATTGAACTAACAATAACCTTCTCTCGACCTATCTTTTTCAAATTCATCAAAACATAATCAGCTATGTCACTATGCACTATTACATCGCAGATTTCTTGTCTTTTAATTATATCACCAATTTTTTCTCTTTTTATACCTAGACCTAACAGTGAACCTAATACATCTCTATGTGACAACTTTGTTAAGTCACCATCTATCCTTATCCCCTTTATTACATCAAAATGTTCACCATCGGAAATCGTAAGATACAACGGATATATACAGGCTATTTTTCTCTCAGCCTCTTTAAATCCACCATCAAATCTACAATCTATATCGTCATATTTGTCAATCAACTTTAGCAGTATCTTCTGATCTCTCATGCTTAGAAAATCTGTAAATCTATCATGCCTATTTTTCTGTACCCAATTTATCATATCATTAAGTCTTGCAATGCTGTATTCCATTCCTTCACCCTTTTATATTAATGAAATTAAGCTTATTAATATTGGTCTTATCACATATTGGATAGCCAACATAGCAAGGATAGGCGAAAAATCTATCATCATATTTCTTCCAATAGATGACTTAAATTGCAACCTTCTAAAAGGATCTAAAATAGGCTCTGTCACGATGATGACAAATCGCGATATAGGATTTCCCATATTCTCCATTCTCAAAAGAGATAATACCACCCTTATTACAATAAGCCAATTTACAATCTCAAAAAAGTAGTTTAATGTCAAGATCAAAGCATAGTTTGTCGTCAAATCATACCCTCCTCATTACTTTAAATTGAACATTGAATCGACTTCATCTTGTATATCACCAGCAATATCAAAATTGTCCGGCACAATTAAAAATATGCTATTAGCAATTTTCTTAATTTCTCCATTTAACGCAAAAACAGCACCACTTAAAAAGTCTATAAGCCTCTGAGCATCATTTCTTTCCATATTTTGAAGATCAATAATTATAGGCTTTTTATTTTTTATGTTTTCAAGTATTGTCTGCGCCTGTTCAAAACTATCTGGCTTCAAAATAATAACTTTTATCTGCGATTGTGTATGTATATTCACTATTTTTGGCTTTTGGCTAAAGGGCAATTCATTTTCAACTTTTTCAGCGTTCCCTTCCTCTTCCTGCTCATCAAATCCAAAAAAATTCATAAGCTTTTCAATCACTTTTACAGCCATTTATTTTACCTCCATATCATATAATCTTTTCCCAAAAATTCCTGTACCTATACGTATGATGTTGGCACCTTCTTCAATGGCAACAGTGTAGTCATTCGTCATACCCATAGACAAATACTTAAAGTCTAAATTTTTTTGATTTAAAGATTTAACATTATCAAATAACTGTTTCATTTTTCTAAAATAAGGCCTTACATCTTCAGCATCTACATACGGCGCCACCGTCATCAGACCTTTTATTTTCAAGTTGTCAAAGCCTTCAAGCTCCTTTATGAATTCCAACAAGCTTGACGGTTCAATTCCATACTTTGATTCTTCTGAACCTACATTTACCTCAATCAAACAGTCCATAATCCTATTGCATTTTTTGGCTCTTTTATCTATTTCTTCTGCAAGGCGCACACTGTCAAGCGAATGAATCATCTTCACTTTATCTATTATGTATTTTACCTTATTTGTCTGAAGATGACCTATAAAGTGGAACTGAACCTTATCCATCAATGTCGGATATTTGTCCACTAACTCTTGTACTTTATTTTCTCCAATATCCGTAATACCGTATTTTATTGCTTCTTCTATTCTTGAGACATCGACGGTTTTAGTCACTGCCACAATTAATATATCGTCAGGATTTCTATTAACTTTTAATGCATGCTTCTTGACATTTTCTTTTACTTTATCAATATTATAACGTATATCCATAATAATCCCTCTTACTTCTTTAAATAGTCTTTACCATATACTAATATTTCGTCATACATTTTTAAATTTCCATCTGGACTTTCTACAACGGCACTTTCTGAATTTTGCACTTTTACGTCGACTTCTTCAAAGACAGGAATGCCGTTATTTAATTTATAAACACCATATTTTCCATCAACTTTTACGATAGCCGTATTTGGCACAATAAAACCTTCATAGTTATTTACTGTTATATCGACTTTAACTTTCCTTCTTTTAAAAAAATCATTATAAACATCATTCATCTTTATCACTGCACCAAATAAATTGTCGGATATCGAATATATTTTCATTATGTGTCCGTCTAAAAACTGACTATCGTTGTTATCTATTTCTACTTTTACATTGTTTCCTTCTTTTAATTTTTGGCTCTGACTTTTGTCCAATACAGACAATACATACCAATCGTAATTGTCCATTAATTTTAATATCGGTTCACCTTGCTTTACTTCACCTTTTACCTCTGCTGGCTCTTTTTGTACTGCATTTATATCATTTAATGTGATGTTAAACAATTTGTTTACATTAAACACATCTTCATACCCATCAAAATAATCGCTTACGACTCCAGCTTCAGGCGAATATACCTTGTACAAGCCATTAGAAACAATGCTTTCTAATTGTTTTTTTTGACTATAAAGATCATCTAAATTTCTAATCGACGAAGGACCATTTTTGATTATCTGCTCTTTTTTGCTGGTCAAATCATCTATTTTTTTGCTTAAACTGCTTAAAACGCTCTTGTCTTTTGCCTGCTGATATTCTTTATTTAATTCATCTATCTGAGCGTTTATGTTTTCTATGTCTTTAGCATAGATACCCAAACTTTTATCATCCTTAATGCTCTGAATCTTTTCATCTATAGAATTTAGCTCATTCAATTTCGACTTATCAAAGTTTGGCGATACGACTTCAGCTATTTCCTTGCCTTTTGGCACTCTTGTCCCATTTTTTACTAAAATGTTAACTTCTCCATTAATCGGAGAATTTATGACCATTGCATCAACCACTATGTAACCGTAAGTATCTATTGATTCAGATAAGTTGCCTTGTTTAAGTGGTATTGTCTTATCTTTTCCACTTATAGTATTTACTGCAACTTTTCCTATGTAAAGTATGACTACAATTGCTATGATGATATTCAATATTCTCTTCATAAAACCACCTAAGATAATATTCTATAAAAAATCAATTTTTCCTCCTTTAAATTCACTCTTTTGCACTTATTTTATAAACTTTTTTATTTTATCTCTTTCACAATATCTTCAACTAATTGATGCGTCTTTAAAGAAAGCTTTATTTCATCGTCATTTATTTCTTTAGAATTTATAGAACATAAAAAATTATTTACTGCACTTTCAAAACCTCTTATGTATGATACGCTGTCCCAAGAATGATGGCTATAAATAGATGCGGTTTCCCCATCAAACGTCTGCAATTTTTCGAGATTTTCAACTATTACACTTTTTCCATAACCATGCAACTCCAGCACTTCTTCATCTATGCCGCTATTTCTATACATTACACCAATTGCAACTTTATCACACGAAGTAATTTCAATATCTATATATTTTAAGCTATTATTTTCCTTTATGGCTTTTACATGCGAAATATTTAGGCTTTCAACATCGCCAATTTGATGACACAGTGTATCAACCACATGTATAAAGTCATCATAAAGGGTGAATTTGATATCACCCCCAACACCGCCGTTTCTATTTTTCTTCATTATGTACAACTCAGGTTTCCCATCTCCATAATGCTCTGATGCCTTAATATAAAATGGTGCATATCTTCTATTAAAGCCAACAGTTAAAACAAGTGAATTGTTAAGTGCAATATTATAAAGTTTTTCAGTCTTTTTATAATCATCTGTCAAGGGTTTGTCTACATAAACATGGATATTATTTACAAGAAGTTTTTTCACAATCTCATAATGGCTATCAGTAGAAGTATGTACAAAAGCACAATCAGGCTTTAAAGCAATTGCTTCATCTATCGAAGTATATGTGCTAACTTTATAATTCTCCTTATACTTTAAAAGCTTTTTTTCATCTCTACCCACAATGCCAACTATTTCGAGCATATCTAAGTTAAATATGAATGGCAAATATGCCTTTTTGAATATATTGCCCGGTCCTACGATTATAGCTTTCAAATTCTTCATAACCTCACCTCTATAATTCATTTGCTTATTTTAGAAAATTTGTAAACATCGACATCTTTATGCATATTATATAACAAGTCAGGCATATAACCAAGAAAAGTACATGACTTTTAAAAAATGAAGTACTTGCATTTGCATGAAATTTGTGATAATATTTAATTAATTATTTGTGAGAAAAATTAATAGTTAAAAATGAGACAAGGGCGTTTCATTAATATAGTTTGTGTGTATTAATGGCGTCCTTGTTTTGTTTATATTTTCCA
The DNA here is from genome assembly GCF_002102475.1 of Thermoanaerobacterium sp. PSU-2. Taxonomy (NCBI): domain Bacteria; kingdom Bacillati; phylum Bacillota; class Clostridia; order Thermoanaerobacterales; family Thermoanaerobacteraceae; genus Thermoanaerobacterium; species Thermoanaerobacterium sp. PSU-2. Next base: position 27,796 of record NZ_MSQD01000006.1, read on the forward strand.
TTATTACCAAAAAATAAATGAAAGGGGATTTTTTATGTCAGAAAATTCTTTGAAAAATATTTTTGGCGCCAATGTATTTAATGACGCAGTGATGAGAGAGCGTCTGCCAAAGCAAACATACAATGCTTTAAGAAAGACAATCGACGAAGGTTTGCCGCTTGACCCAAAAGTTGCAGACGTAGTAGCAAACGCGATGAAAGACTGGGCTATCGAAAAAGGAGCGACGCATTTTACACATTGGTTTCAACCATTGACAGGTATTACTGCAGAAAAACACGAATCTTTTATTTCTCCTACACCAGACGGTAAAGTCATCACAGAATTTTCAGGCAAAGAACTTATAAAAGGTGAGCCTGATGCATCGTCATTCCCTTCAGGTGGATTAAGGGCTACATTCGAAGCAAGAGGCTATACTGCATGGGATTGTACATCTCCTGCATTTGTCAAAGATAATGTCCTATACATCCCAACCGCATTTTGCTCATACACTGGCGAAGCACTAGACTTAAAGACACCTTTATTGCGCTCTATGGAAGCATTATCAAAAGAAGCATTAAGAGTTCTTAAGTTATTTGGAAATAACACTTCAAAAAGAGTCATAACAACTGTTGGTCCAGAGCAAGAGTATTTTTTGATAGACAAAAAATTGTATGAAAAACGCAAAGACTTAATATTAACAGGCAGAACATTATTTGGCGCAAAACCACCAAAAGGCCAAGAAATGGAAGACCATTATTTCGGCACCATCAGGGAAAGAGTTTTCGAATTTATGAAAGAACTTGATGAAGAGCTTTGGAAGTTAGGCATATCAGCTAAAACCGAGCACAACGAAGTCGCACCTGCTCAACATGAATTAGCGCCAATCTTCAATACGACAAACATAGCAACGGATCACAATCAGTTAACAATGGATATAATGAAAAAAGTGGCTTTGAGAAATGATTTAGTATGTTTATTGCACGAAAAACCATTCGCCGGTGTCAACGGATCTGGAAAGCACAACAACTGGTCTATGAGCACAGATGACGGTTTAAATTTATTAGATCCTGGAAAAACTCCACATGAAAATGCACAATTTTTGGTTTTCCTGTGTGCAGTTATCAAGGCAATCGATGAATACGCTGATTTATTAAGAGTATCATGTGCAACACCTGGAAATGACCACAGGCTTGGTGCAAATGAAGCTCCACCGGCAATAATCTCGATTTTCTTAGGCGATCAATTAACAGATATTTTAGAACAAATAGGCGAAACTGGTGGTGCTACAAACTCAAAGCAAGGTGGAGAATTAAAAATCGGCGTAACGACGCTTCCTACGCTTCACAAAGATTCCACCGACAGAAACAGAACATCCCCATTCGCATTTACCGGAAACAAATTCGAGTTTAGAATGGTAGGTTCTTCATCATCAGTAGCAACTGCAAACTACATCTTAAATACGATTGTAGCAGAAGTTTTATCAGAAATTGCAGATAGACTTGAAAAAGCTGATAATTTTGATGAAGAAGTTCAAAAAATATTAAAAGAGATCGTAATAAATCATAAAAGAGTAATCTTCAACGGAAATGGGTATTCAGAAGAATGGGTAAAAGAAGCTGAAAAGAGAGGACTTCCAAATATAGCTTCAACCGTCGATGCTATTCCTGCCCTTTTGAAAGATAAAAATGTGAAGGTCATGGAAAAACACGGCGTATTAAGCAAGGTAGAAATGGAATCTCGCTATGAAATAATGCTTGAAAACTACTCAAAGACTATAAACATAGAAGCGTTGACAATGCTTGATATGGCTAAAAAGCAGATTCTTCCGGCAGTCTTAAAATTCATTAAAAATGTTGCAGACTCTATAAACGCAGTCAAAGAAACTGGTTTAGACGCTTCAGTTGACGCACAAGCCGATTTATTGAAGGAAGTTTCTTCATTGACAGCCGAATTTAAGAAGAGAATCGATAATCTCGAAAGCGCCGTAAATAATGCATCAAATATTGAAGGAGATTCTTTTGCTGTAGCTAAATATTACAGAGATGAAGTATTCGCAAAAATGGGAGAGCTTAGAGAAATAGGCGACAAACTAGAAACATTAGTTGATGCTGATATTTGGCCACTTCCAACATACGCCGATATGCTTTTCTACGTATAATCATATATAAAAAACTATTGGGGGTAACCTCAATAGTTTTTTTAATGTTATCCATATTTAAATTACAGATCAATTAATATAATAAAAAGCCTCGGTTCTCAAGGCTTTTTTTAATGGAGATAAGGGGATTCGAACCCCTGGCCTCTACAATGCCATTGTAGCGCTCTCCCAACTGAGCTATATCCCCGAATATGTATGGTGGAGGTGCGGGGAGTCGAACCCCGGTCCGAAGGTGTCACAGTAAAAGCTTCTCCGAGCGCAGTCACTGTTTTGACATTCCCTCTGCAGCTCTCCCAGTGACAGGATAACTGCTTTGGTAGCTTCATAAAATCCGATTTATCTCAAAGCTTTGATAAATCAGTTCCCCACTAAATCGACGCCCAATCCTTTGATGTGGGAATCAAAGGTTGAACGGCTGCTTGTAATTAAGCAGCGTAAGCTAAATTATCGTTTGCGTTTATATTTAAGTCCACCGTTTTACGAGCAGATGGAACCTCGGCTCGCTACTTTTACCTCAACTACCCCCGTCGAAACCAGTACACCCCCGTATATCATATATGCTGACTTTCTTTAAAATGCCTTTCTATCTCTCTCTTAGCATCTCTTCTTGCCATATCTTCTCTTTTATCGTACAATTTTTTGCCTCTGGCAACTGCTAATTCCACCTTTACAAGCCCATGTTTAAGATAAACCCTTAAAGGAACCAATGTATAGCCTTTTTGAGTGACATAGCCAGTCAATTTATTAATCTCTCTTCTATTAAGAAGCAATTTCCTCGTTCTAAGCGGATCTTTGTTAAAAATATTGCCTTTTTCATATGGGCTTATATGCATATTGTATAAGAAAACCTCATTGTTTTCTATACGAGCAAAACTGTCATTCAAATTTACTTTGCCCATGCGTACAGATTTGACTTCTGTACCAAAAAGCACAATGCCTGCTTCATAAACTTCATCTATAAAGTAGTCGTGACTGGCTTTTTTGTTTTGTGCAAGCACCTTTATATTTTTACTACTCATAAGAAAAACACCTTTTCTGTAAAATACATTGTTCCCTCACAGCACATGGGTCTGCGCTTAATTATTATAGCACATTAAATTCACATGTCAAGCACCTTCAACATCGCGGATTTCATCTGGTGTAGCCAAGACAAAATCTATTTCCCTCCTGTCCACGTTAGCACCTACTACCTTTACGTACACAACATCACCTATAGAAAACTTTCTATTCGTTCTTTCGCCTATTAACGTATATGTTTCATCATCATAATGGTAATAGTCATCATCAAGAGTGTCAATATCGACTAATCCTTCTACTGTGTTATCTAACTCTACAAAGAAGCCATAATTTGTCACGTTGGCGATTATAGCTTTATATATATTCCCAATTCTTTCTTTCATGTATTCTACTTTCTTCAAATCTTCAATCTCTTTTTCCGCCGAATCAGCCGCTCTTTCCCTCTCTGAAGCTTTTAATGAAATGTCATTTAATATTTTGTTATAATGTTCCTGCCGCTTCTCATTCAATTTACCATGAATATTCTCTTTGATAATCCTATGGATTATAAGGTCAGGATATCTCCTTATAGGCGATGTAAAGTGTGTATAATACTGCGTCGCCAAAGCATAATGTCCTAAATCCTCTGGGCTATATCTGGCCCTCTTTAAAGACCTTAGTAGAAGCGTCTCAACAACTCTTTGTTCATTTTTGCCTCTCACTTGCTTTATAAGCTCTTGCAATGCTTTTGGATGTATTTCATCTCCTCCAATGCCCTTTATGTGATAACCTAAATTATGTATGAATTTATTAAATGCCATCAGTTTCTCCATGTCCGGATGCTCATGAACCCTGTACACAAAAGGCACGTTGATCCAATGCATGTGCTCAGCAACTGTCTCATTTGCAACAAGCATAAATTCCTCAATAATCCTATGTGCTATATTTCTTTCGACTTTTACAATATCAATTGGTTTTCCCTTTTCATCTACAATTATTTTCGCTTCTTCAAAATCAAAGTCTACACTACCGCGCCTTTTCCTTCTTTCTAACAAAATCTTTGCCAAATCTCTCATATTATTAAAATCTTCTATTAAATCTTTATATCGCTCTTTTAATTTTTCATCATTTTCTTCTAAGATTTTGTACACATTTGTATAAGTCATTCTTTCTTTGCTTCGTATTATGCTTTCAAATATATCGTGATCTACAACATTACCATTTTTGTCTATCTTCATCTTTACCGTAAGTGTCAATCTGTCCTCAGATGGATTGAGACTGCATATACCGTTTGACAATCTGTGTGGCAACATTGGTATGACTCTATCTATAAAGTACACACTGCAACCTCTATTTAAAGCTTCCTTATCAAGCTCAGAACCTTCTTTGACGTAATGACTGACGTCTGCAATGCTGACATAAAGTATATAGTCACCACTATCAAGCTTCTCTACTGCCACAGCATCATCAAGGTCTTTTGCATCTTCACCATCTATCGTTACAATATTTAAGTGACGCAAATCTATCCTTCCTGTTATTTCTTCACTTGATATTTTCTCTTGTATGTTTTCTGATTCTTTTATGACTTTCTTTGGAAATTCTTCAGGTATGTTGTATGAACGAATCACTGACAATACATCTACTCCAGGATCGTTTTTCCTACCTAAAATTTCAATTATTTTTCCTTCAGGACTTCTCCGCTTTTCCGGCCACTTAGTTATTTTAACTACCACCTTCATGCCATCTTCGGCATTCATGGTGTCAGCCTTTGAAATAAATACATCTTGCGTAATGCTTCTATCATCGGGAACTACAAAACCAAAATTGCGGCTTTTCTCAAAAGTGCCTACAATGGTAGAATTAGCCCTCTTGAGTATTTTTACAACTTCTCCTTCCCACTTCTTCCCTTCAACTTTCTTTGTAACCCGAACAAGAACTGTATCATTCTGCATTGCACTGTTTAAATTATCTTTCGAAATAAATATATCCTTAATGCTTTCATTTTCAGGTATCAAAAAAGCAAACCCTCTTGATGTGGCATCTATTTTGCCTTTTATTATATCCAATCTTTCTGACAAAGCGTACTTTTCATTTTTTGTCTTATATATTGTCCCATCTTTTTCTAAATCCTTTAATAGCTCCTCAACAATGCCCTTTTGACTGTAATCCACGTCAAGCATTTTTAAAATATTTTCAATCCTTGAAGGTTTGTAATTTTCGTCATTAAAAAGCTCTAACAATTTATCTTTAAAATTCATACCGATTCCTCTCAATCTATTAAATTAAGTCTAACATATTAATAATAACCAAATTCTTTACATAGTTAATTTTCCATTTATCTATTATAATTATAACATCTACCATGAGAAATATTGAAGAAAAAACTATAAAATAATTTTCATTTTTCAAATATGAATTAAAGGTATAATTAATGCTAATCCAGACAATATCATTGAATCTAATAACGAATCAATAATATTAGAATCTGTATACTTCCAATAACTGTAGAAAAGTGTAATTGGAAGCAGTATTGCATTCATCCAAATATATGTATTAGAGAATATACTCCATGGGATATTTAACACAATTAAATTAAATAATGACATTATAGCCCATACCAACGTTAGTGGCACAAATGCTAATAAAATAATTGCAACACTAGAAATCAATAAATTATTACGTTTTTGTTTTACTCTAATTAATCTTATTATTACTAACATTGGATATAAGTAAACGAATTTAAAAAAGTATACTATACTAAGCATGATGAATCCACTTTCGAAAAATGCTTTGCTATTACCTGTAAAAGATTTAGATTGGCCTAATACTGTTACAGCTATTGATATAAAGATAAAAATTACTAGTAAAAAAATTTGTTTAAATGAAGAATGTATCTTTTTACTTGATAAAAGCCATGATTTCATTTTGTTCTATCACTCCCCCAATTACAATTAATGCTATGCCTATTAAAAATGAAGCAATTTGATATTTACTGTATTTTCTATAAACAAGATAATTCAAACCAATATACATTGAGAAAAGTACAACAAATGTAATACCGATTGACTCTGGTATAACAAAAAAACATTTAGCAACTGAATTAATTTTAATTGTTTCTATCCATAAAGACCACCAATTAAATAGATACAAGATAGTGAAAAGACCGCCACTAATAAGCCCTAGTATCCCAACCAGTAAAGATAAAGAAAGATTATGAATTATTATTTTTATCCATAAATTTTTCAATTCAGGTTTTTCAAAAATCCCCATTCGATTTAATATATCTAAAATGCCACTACTAATTTCATCATTTGGTCTAACTCTTAATCCGCTAATTATTCCCATTAAAATTGGTATTAAAGTAATAATTAATGGGATCATATTAAAGTATCTACTTTTTTTAATAATTTTTATCGCTTTCATTTTTGTTTTAACCTCTCTATTAATTTAATAGCTTGAGTCCTATATCTATATTTATGTCTTTCCGGCAGCATAATATCTCCATATGCTAACTCTTGCAAGGCTTTTATTGCATTATCAATGCCTATTTTTCTGATAGCAAACTCGTCTGCTCGTTCTTCACAAATTTGCCTTATTTTTATGAAAATTAAAAATATCAAACTTATACTAGATGCTGTTATAAGCATTATTAACCATAAGGTATAACGTAGCTTACTTATGAAGTGCAAATATTCAATTCCAACTGTAACAAAAAAAGCTAACCACGGAAATATTATCGGTGAAAGTAAATCCATAATATTATTATATTTCGCACGAATATGTCCTTCTTCATGCGCAACTACGTATTTTAAAACTGTATTGTTTTCAGAAATTATAGGATTTATATATATTCTCCCTTTGTATGCTAATCCAAGCGGGCAGTTTTGTAAAAAAGGCATTATTGGACACTCATAAATTTCAAAGTCATAAAGGGAATTTTTAATTTTTTTACTAAAACTTATTGCAGGTAAAGCTCTATACCACCATGGCGATAATGAATAAGGTGAAAAATAAAATGATAAAATCTCAATACCGAAAATCAATATTATATTACATGAAAATTTTTTAGAAATACCTATAATTTCTACTATTTTAGAAATGTAACTATTTAATTTAATAAAGAAAAATGGTGAAGTAATTATAATTGCTAATGCAATCAAAATCACAATTATTGTTTTAACAAAATCAATCTTTTTTATAGGTTCAACATTGTCAATTCTCAAATAACTATAATTAGGACATAGCTTTACTTTTATACGATCTGACAATACTACTATGTTTCTTTCTACCTCTTTAACTTTTATCCCTTGAAGAAGAAAAAGCAGTAAATGAAACAAACTCAAGAAAAAATAATATTCTTTCCCTCGGTTATTCTTAGTATTATCATTAAAAATAAATTTTGGTTTCCCTGAAATAATTAAATTAACAAAAAAAGAACATAAAATAAATAGAATATCAAGTGATACATAGTTATGTATCACTCCATTGCCTAACGGGATTATCAATACATTAATGCTAAGTGCCGATAAATAAATGGATACAAGGGCAGCGCGCATTACCCACGCTGCCACTTCTGCTAAAAGAATCAATTAAAATCCTCCTTATCGCAAAAACATTATATATCTTTAATTAGCAAACTATAAAACAATACCAACAGCTGCAGCTCCTGTAATAATACCTGCTAGCTCTGGCGCTGTGACTATGGCATCTACAACTGCCCAAAATCCATAGAATGAATATAAATATTTTAAGTCATCCCAATTTTTAACTATATAATTAGTTACTTCCTGAACATATGAACCAATAGCACCTCCTAATACGTTCCCAACAATATCTCTTACATTAGGTAGTTTACCAGTTTCAAAATAATACGCTAACGCATCCGGTTCTTGTTGATTATTTTCTATTTTTAAAGAATTCTTATTAAACAAGTAATCCGCAAGTGGATTAATTTTGCTTGTCACATGAAATGTCTTCAAACTTTCCTCATCTGTTATTGTTATGTCATATTGATTATTCGAAATTGGAGTTACTTTAATAGCCACAGTAGATGTTTTGCCTTTTGAATCTTTAAAGTTAACCACGCCGTCGAAAGAACTCTTCCTTGTCACAGTCAATACATTAAGTCCATTTCTAGTGATATTCAATGTCTTTGTATCATTTGAAACAGACATTGAAATTTTATCTTTTCCTTGAACATTTAACGTTTGTGCGCTTGCTGATATTATACCTCCTAACAGTACTAGCATAGCAAGAAGTAACGCTACAGTCTTTTTTGCAAAAACTCTTCTGTATAATTTTAGCATTCATCATTACCTCCTGTGTTTATTATTAAACATCCAACGGCCGTTTTCTGTTCATTTACTATTATAAACATTTGTACAAGCTTGAAAAGTTACCAAATTCGTCGATTTTTTAGTCAATATTTGTCGAACACGGTCGAAAGCATGAGCAGTTATTTTCATAAAATATTTCAGTATTTAAAATATTTTTATAACAACCTACCTCTAGTATCTATTATACCGGCATCTATAGCATTTAAGACTAATGTAATATCATTTTTTGCCTTAAATTTAAATTTTAATTTATTAATATGCCGTCTTAACGTTGTTTCTGAAATATTCATTTCATACATTATTTCTTTTCTATCCATACCACATGCTAAAAATGACAATATTGATTTTTCTGTTAAACTTAGTCTCTTATCTATAGCATTACATTTTCCATATCTATACATAATCATTTCTTCTATGTACATTGCAATATTCTTAAGCATAATACCTTGCTCCTTAATACTTGAAATATTAATACATGAGATATCAAGATATGCAATTATTTCTCCATTTAAACTATCAAATATTGGTATGGCTGTACAATACCAGTTCCTGAATAAATCGCAATAATGATCCTTACCACATAATTCAGCTTGTCTTTTGTGTTTCATAACAAGATTAACTGCATTTACACCACAGTCTTCAATTCTTAAACTATTACCTTCTGAAAAATGCAATTCATTAAAGTAATCAATTAATTGATCATCATATATAAGCTTAATTATATAACCATTTTTATTACACAAAATAAAGAAATATCCATTTGCAATAAGAAAATTGTATCTAGTACTTTTTCTAATAAGATTATCAAGTAAAGATATTAAATAACTATTTTCCTTTTTAGATCTTATCAATTCTTCTTCATCAATCTTCATATTAAATGATTTTTTATCTGGTTTGATATTCATAAGCAATGATTCCCCATATGCGAAAATTAATTCATTACTTCCTCTTTTTATTATAGTTTCATTGTCCATAAATACCTCACTCCATAAACTTATAGTTATTTATCTATAAAAATACAAAAAATCATTCAAAAAGTTAAAGGAATAAATTAATAAATTGTAATAAAATAGATAAAAATCAAAATCCAACGAAATATTTGATTTTATATATGATAATAATGTAAAATTAAGTAAGGATCAGTAGTAGCTTATTATTAGACTTGATAGAATTTTAAGGAGGGTATTATTATAAAAAGGAAACGCAAAATACTGTTATTATTTATTCTAATAATCTGTTGTTTTATATTGGTTTTTTTAAGGCAAATACAAGCAATTTCTATAGTTATTTATGAAGGACATACAGTTAAAATTACCTCTTTGCATTTTAATAATATTGGTAGACCATTAACTGTAGTAAATGCTATTGACAGCAAAGGGAATAAAAATATTTATTTTATAAATCAAATTCATTTTTTAAATCCACATTTAGAATATATTGTTAACTCAAAAGATGGTATTTCAAGAGAAGATGCAATATCAATTGTAAATAATAATAAGTTATGCGATGAGATTTGGAAAATAGAGTTGAAACACGAGACAACAGAAAATCCCAGAAAAGAATTAGTTTATTGGGAGATATTAACAAATAAATACAGCTCATATCCGATGATTTTTATTGATTTTTACACAGGGAAATATAAAGTTATAGATAAAAATGGCAAGATAATTAAAAGCAATATGTAAAAGGCTGCTGATATTATGTCAGCAGCCTAAAATTTTATAATATATATATTTTTTATTTTTCATCCTTTATTGCAGCTTGTGCAGCAGCAAGTCTTGCGATTGGAACCCTAAATGGTGAGCAAGATACATAATCAAGTCCTACTTTATGGCAGAACTCAATTGACGATGGATCTCCGCCATGCTCGCCACATATTCCTACATTTAATTCAGGTCTCGTCTGTCTGCCAAGTTTTGTACCCATTTCAACAAGCTTGCCTACGCCAGTCTGATCAAGTTTTGCAAATGGATCAAAGTCGTAAATCTTCTTGTCATAGTATGATTCTAAGAACTTACCAGCATCATCTCTTGAGAATGCAAATGTAAGCTGTGTCAAATCATTTGTACCAAATGAGAAGAATTCTGCTTCTTTCGCAATCTCATCTGCTGTAAGGGCAGCTCTTGGAACCTCAATCATTGTTCCAACTAAGTACTTAATGTTGGAATTCTTTTCTTTTAATACCTCTTCAGCCGTTTTTACGATTATGTCTTTTACATATTTCATTTCTTTTACATCGCCAATAAGAGGTATCATTATCTGTGGTTCAATACTAATACCCAGCTTATTTGATACATTTATTGCTGCTTCAATTATAGCCCTTGTCTGCATTTCAGCTATTTCAGGATACTTGACAGCAAGCCTGCATCCTCTAAATCCAAGCATTGGGTTAAATTCTTTGAGGCTTTCTACAGTCGCTTTTAGATCCTCAAATGTCATTCCCATTTCATCAGCCAATGCTTTTATATCTTCATCTTCGTGTGGTAAGAATTCATGTAATGGTGGATCGAGAAGACGTATTGTAACAGGATGCTCGCCCATTGTCTCAAACAATCCTTCAAAGTCTGACCTTTGCATAGGCAGAAGTTTATTTAGAGCAGTCCTTCTTTGTTCTTCTGTCTTTGATACTATCATTTCCCTCATGGCAGGTATTCTGTCTTCAGCAAAGAACATATGCTCTGTTCTGCAAAGACCTATTCCTTCAGCACCAAACTCTACAGCAACTTTCGCATCCCTTGGTATATCAGCATTTGCTTTTACTTTTAACTTTCTGTATTTGTCTGCCCAGCTCATCAATGTGGCAAAATTACCTGTCAAAGATGGTGGAACAGTCTTTATTTCTCCCAAATATACATTGCCAGTGCTTCCATCAATTGATATGTAGTCACCTTCTTTAACTACAATATCGCCGATCTTCATTATTTTCTGATTTTCGTCAATCAATGCAGCACTACATCCAGCAACACAGCATGTACCCATTCCTCTAGCGACAACAGCAGCATGTGATGTCATACCACCACGGCCAGTCAAAATACCTTGTGCAACAACCATACCTTCTATATCTTCAGAAGATGTTTCCATTCTCACAAGTACCACTTTTTCGCCTCTACCCTTTGCAGCTTCAACTGCATCATCTGCTGTAAAGTAAACTTTTCCTGCGGCTGCACCTGGTGATGCCGGTAAACCTTTTGCAATAGGTTTTGCTGCTTTTAATGCATCTGCATCAAACATTGGGTGCAATAATTGGTCAAGCTGTTTTGGATCAACCCTTAACACTGCCTCTTTTTCATCTATTAAGCCTTCATTTACTAAATCTATTGCAACTTTTAATGCCGCTTGAGCAGTTCTCTTACCATTTCTCGTCTGAAGCATGTAAAGCTTTGATCTTTCTATAGTAAACTCGATATCCTGCATATCCCTGTAGTGATTTTCCAGTTTATTTGCAATTTCTGTAAATTGATTGTACACTTCAGGCATTATGTCTTTTAATGTTGATATTGGCTGTGGTGTCCTTATACCTGCAACGACATCTTCACCCTGAGCATTCATCAAGAATTCGCCAAATAGAGCTTTTTCACCTGTTGCAGGATTTCTCGTAAATGCCACACCTGTACCAGAATCATTGCCCATATTGCCAAATACCATTGTCTGAACATTTACAGCAGTACCCCAATCACTTGGTATATCATTTAACCTTCTGTAAACAATAGCTCTTGGATTATCCCATGATCTAAATACGGCTTTGACAGCTTCTAAGAGCTGAATCTTTGGATCTTGTGGGAAATCAACGCCCATCTCTTTCTTGTACAGTTCTTTGTATCTCTTTACGACTTCTTTTAAGTTTTCTGCAGTCAAATCTGTATCGTATTTTGCACCGTTTTCTTCTTTGACAGCGTCCAATATTGCTTCGAATTTATTCTTTTCAATCCCCATAACGACATCTGAAAACATCTGAATGAATCTTCTATAGCTGTCGTATGCAAATCTCTCGTTGTTAGTAGCTTCAGCAAGTCCTACAACAGTATCATCGTTTAACCCAAGATTTAAAATTGTATCCATCATTCCAGGCATTGAAACTCTTGCACCTGAACGCACTGAAACCAATAACGGATTTTTCTTATCTCCAAACTTTTTGTTGTTTATTTCCTCTAAAATAGCCATATTTTTGTAGATTTCTTCTACTATTTCATCAGATATTTTTTTACCATCTTCATAATATTTTGTGCAAGCTTCTGTTGTAACAGTGAAGCCTTGCGGAACGGGTAAGCCCAGATTTGTCATTTCAGCAAGGTTTGCCCCTTTTCCGCCCAGTAAATTTCTCATGGACGCATTTCCTTCGCTAAACAAATATACATATTTCTTAGCCATTTATAGTCCTCCTTTATTGATTTTATTTAATATTATGCTTGCTGTTTCCTCGACAGCTTTATTCGTTACATCAATCACTGTACAATCTAACCGTTCCATCACCTCCTTAGCGTAGTTAAGCTCTTTTATGATTCTATCTTTAGCAGCATAAACTGCCTTAGAATCCAAACCCAATGACTTAAGCCTTTCTTTTCGTATTTCTACCAAGTTATCAATATTTATCATAAGACCAAATATTTTGTTGTGATCTATCTCAAACAACTCTTTTGGCGGATCCACCTCAGGCACCAATGGAAAATTTGCAGCTTTAATATACTTATGTGCAAGATACATACATAGTGGTGTCTTTGATGTCCTTGAAACACCTAATATCACTACGTCGGCTAACAATAGACCATTCACATCTTTTCCATCATCATGTTTTACTGCAAACTCAATTGCATCCATCTTTCTGAAGTAGTCTTCATCAAGTTTGCGCTTATGGAAAAACAATTCTGTAGGTGCAATGCCAGTAGTACCTTCTATAGCATCCATAATAGGCCCCATCACATCAACGATGCGCAAATCATACTGCCTCGCCTTATTTAGAAGGTATCGTTTTAATTCATCGACTACCATCGTATGTATTATAAGGCTGTTCTTATTATTAGAAGCATCTATTATTATCTCATCTATCTGATTTTTATCACCAACATAAGGAAACTTTTTGATTTGACTTATATTGGTGCCAAATCTGGATGCAGCTATGGCTGCTACATGCTCCGCCGTATCAATGCTTGAATCAGACACAAGGTAAATGGCAACATTCTCATCCACAATAAATTTAGCCTCCTATAAATAGCTGATACTAAAACAGTCATGCGGGACAGTTTTACTCCCATTATGACAATACCTTTCATATTAACGTTTTCTGACTATATACAACAACATTTTATCATTTAAGTCAATTACAATAATGTCCAATTAATATTATAGCATAAAATATAAAAAAAACCAGGCACTCGCCTGATTTTTTTTATATTTTTAATTTAGATTCCAAATACGGCTTTACTTCATTTATCTTAATCCTTATTTGCTGCATCGTATCTCTATCCCTTATTGTCACCGATTCATCATTTAATGAATCAAAGTCATACGTTATGCAGAATGGTGTCCCTATTTCATCCTGTCTTCTATATCTTTTGCCAATACTTCCTGTCTCATCGTAATCAACCACAAAATCTTTTCTTAGTTCATCGTACAATTTATAAGCATTTTCGCCCAGCTTTTTAGACAAAGGAAGAACTGCCGCCTTTATCGGTGACAATGCAGGATGCAATTTTAAAACGACTCTTGTGTCATTTTCTTCTACCACTTCTTCATTGTAAGCATCTATCAAAAATGCCAAAGCTACTCTGTCAGCCCCTACAGATGGTTCAATACAGTATGGTATGTACTTTTCATTTGTAACAGGGTCAAAATATGTTAAATCTGCTCCTGAATGCTCCATATGACTTCTAAGATCGAAATCAGTCCTGTCAGCTATTCCCCATAACTCTCCCCATCCAAATGGAAATCTGTATTCTATGTCTGTAGTAGCGTTGCTGTAATGCGAAAGCTCTTCCTTACTGTGATCCCTAAATCTTAAATTTTCTTTTCTCAAGCCTAAATTTAAAAGCCAATTCATACAGAATTCTTTCCAATAATTAAACCACTCTAAGTCTTCACCAGGTTTGCAGAAAAATTCCAATTCCATCTGTTCAAATTCTCTCGTCCTAAAAGTAAAATTTCCAGGCGTAATCTCATTTCTAAATGATTTACCAATTTGACCTATCCCAAATGGTATCTTCTTTCTTGACGTTCTAAGGACATTTTTAAAGTTGACAAATATACCTTGTGCAGTTTCAGGTCTTAAGTATATTTCTGACTTCGAATCCTCTGTAACACCTTGAAACGTCTTAAACATCAAATTAAATTTTCTAATATCTGTAAAATTATGAGCACCGCAAACTGGGCACGGCACGTTGTTGTCATCTATAAACTGCTTTAATCTTTCATTTGTCCAACCATCTACATTTGTTTCTTCTCCATGTTCTTTTAAATAATCTTCCACAAGCTTATCAGCACGAAATCTAGATTTGCACTCTTTGCAGTCCATCAATGGATCGCTAAATCCACCAACATGTCCAGATGCCACCCATGTTTCAGGATTCATCAGTATTGCAGAGTCTATCCCTACATTGTACTGACTTTCCTGTATAAATTTCCTCCACCAAGCTCTTTTTACATTGTTTTTAAATTCAACACCAAGCGGACCGTAGTCCCATGTGTTTGCCAAACCTCCATAGATCTCAGATCCAGGAAATATAAAGCCACGATTTTTTGCAAGAGACACTATCTTATCCATAGTTACATCAAAAGCCATCAACAAACACTCCTTTTTATGTATAAACAAAACCCTTTTTCCTCCTCGGCAAAAAGGGCTAAATTCAATTTATTTTAGAATATCAAATAGTTTTAAATATGTCAATATCGCTTAATGAAAGCATTGGACTTTATTCTCTTTCTTCTTTTAATACAGTTATCTCTTTATTTGGTCTTTCTATCTCAACAGTACAGTTTGTGAAAAATGCCAATGCAGCACCTATGACAGTAAGTTGAGGAACTATGATGGCTGATATGGCTCCAGCAGTGACAGGAACCTCAAGTATCACATTATCGTCTTTTTTTATTCTTATTTTTGTGACGTTGCCTTTTTTAACAATCTCTTTTATCTTGTCAATTACTTCAGAACCTGCAACCGATATGCTCTCTGTCCAATTCTTTTTGTTTTCTTCAATGTATATAAGAGCATCTACCACATCACCATTGCACTTTTCTAAGGCTTCCTTCGCTTCCTTGTAGCTTACACCTGTTCTGGCCACGATCTGATCGATCTTTTCAAGCTCATTATCCACTTCTATCACCTCCTACATATTTTTTAATTTGTCTAAAAAATATTTTGACTGAAAATTTTTGTCAAAGTGAACACTCATATAATCAGTAACTATTTTATCTAGTTCTACTAATACATCTTTTTGTATTCTAAGTTTTATAACATTGCCAAAACCATTGCTGAGCAAATACCTTAACGTATTTAGTGTTTCTCTTTTTATGTAGAATATGTCATCAACACTGCTTTTACAATCCCTGCACAATACACCACCTTTTAATGGCGAAAAATACATAATGTTATCATCTCTGCCACAGGATAAACAGTGGTGCACTTCAGGCATATATCCCATAAATGTGACAAACTTCAAGCAAAAAGTGATTGAAAGCAAATCGCAATCGACAAGATCTCTTTCCAGCAGAAGCATGGAATATTTTAATAGATTGTATATGTTTGTGTTCTTTTCATTTTCTTCCAGCAGCTTATAAACGATATCTGCAAAATACGATGCGTAAGAAAGCTTCAAAATATCATCATCTATTTTTAAAAAAGAATGGATTAACTCCCATTGGTCAATATAATAGTAATTTTGCCCTTCAAACAAAACATAATATCCTATTGAAAAAGGATGTGAGGAACCCAAAAATCTGCTTTTCGAGTTCCTTGCACCTTTTGCTATTGCATCTATCTTACCATTTGATTTCGTAAAAAGTGTAACGACTTTGTCTGATTCGCCTATTAGCCTGCTTTTTAAGACTATAGACTCTGTTTTTATAAATTTCATGATAATTTACCCTTTGTTGATTTTACCATCCTTTTACGATTTGAATTCCAGAGCTTGTACCAATCCTGTTAGCACCTGCTTTTACAATTTCTTTAGCAAAATCTGCAGTTCTTATGCCACCTGATGCTTTAACACCAAAATTTTCGCCAACAGTTTTTCTCATCAATTCAACATCATGTACAGTTGCGCCACCACTGCCAAATCCAGTTGATGTTTTAACAAAATCTGCCCCTGCATCAACTGTAATTTCACAGGCTTTTACTTTTTCTTCATCAGTAAGATAACATGTCTCTAAGATAACTTTAACTGTAATTTCTCCAAAAGATTTAGCTGCCTTTGTCACAGCTTCTATGTCCTTTTTCACATAATCGTAGTCGCCAGATTTCAGTTTGCCTATGTTTAAGACCATATCTATTTCATTTGCCCCATTTGATATGGCTTCTTTTGCTTCAAACACCTTGGTTTCAGTCGTATTAGCGCCAAGAGGAAAACCGATAACTGTACATACCTTTACATCACTGTTTTTTAAAACATCAGCTACAAGTTTTACATGGCATGGATTTACACACACAGACGCAAAACCATATTCCTTAGCTTCATCAGCCAATTTTTTAATATCAGAATCAGTTGCATCCGGTTTTAATAAAGTATGATCTATCATCTTTGCAATTTCCACAATATCTCCACCTTTCTTAAGTATACTTTAACACTACCAATCAATTTTTGTCAATTACATAGCCAAAATTCCTTAAAATGCTGACATTATCTCTCCAGCCTTTTCTCACTTTTACCCACAGATCCAAATATATTTTTTGGCCAAATAAACTTTCCAACTCTATTCTGGCACTACTTCCTATCCTTCTTAACATCTGTCCGTTTTTCCCTATGATAATAGCCTTGTGAGACTCTTTTTCGCAGTATATAAACGCTTCTATGTCCAATATGTCTTTATCTTCTCTTGCTTTCATCGAGTCAACTTCCACGTATACACCGTGTGGTACCTCATCCTCAAGGTAATTTAATATTTTTTCTCTTATTATTTCTGATACGAGAAACTTCTCAGGCCTATCTGTTATGTAATCGCTGGGAAAGTATTGCGGTCCTTCTGGTATATACGATACTATTGTGTGTTTTAAAAGATCAATATTCATATTTTTCAAAGCAGATATTGGCAATATATCTTTAAAATTATACAGTTGCTTAAATATCTGTATTGACATATCTACAGTTTCATGGGGAACGGTGTCTATTTTATTTATGACCAAAATCACTGGTGTTTCAATGTTTATAAGGTGATCAATGATATATTTATCGCCTGGTCCTACTTCAACATCTGGCTCCACCATGTAGATTATTAAATCCACTTCTGCCAAAGTTTTTTTTACGGATTCAATCATGAATTCGCTTAATTTGTGCTTCGGCTTGTGTATACCAGGTGTATCAATAAAAATCACTTGATAGTCTTCGCCTGTCAAAATACCTTGAATAGTATTTCTGGTGGTTTGCGGCTTGTCTGAAGTTATAGCCACCTTTTCGTTTAGCAATGCGTTTAATAGAGTAGATTTACCAACGTTAGTTCTTCCAATCAATGCAGCAAATCCCGATTTAAATGCCATATCATCACCTCAAAAATTTTATTTAAAAATTTGAAAAAACAATACTGTTATAAGTATTCCAATGATACTACCTACTATTACCTGAAAAGCAGAATGTATTTTACCTTCAACTCTGCTTTGTGCCACTAAAAAAGCCATAATAAAGCTTATGGTTGATAAAAGTATATTTTTAGATATAAATGTTGATGCTGTTGCAAGGCAAAACGCTATTGCACTGTGCCCACTTGGCAAGCCACCTCTTAATGGCGTCCCTTTTCCAAAATAGGCTTTTAAGATTATGGTCAATATCATTACTACTATAAGTGCAATGAATGTGACATGGGCTGGAGAGCTTTTTATCCTTGTAAGCAAAATATTAACCCACGGATTAAGCCGATGGAAAAATAGCAAATATGCGACAAATACAGCGTTTAAAGCAGATATCAACACAGCACCAGCAGCCACATCTTTGGCTATTTTAGCTAAAGCATGATATTCATCAGTTATTAAATCGACTATAGTCTCTATAGCCGTATTTATCATTTCAGCGATCAAGACAAGAGATATTGTGACTATTATGGCTATCATCTCAAGTTTGCTAAAATTGTAAAACAAACTTAAAACTAATACAAAAAGGGCCGCCACAAAGTGTATTTTCATGTTTTTTTCTGTCTTAAATGCGTATATGATTCCTTCTATAGCATAGTTAAAACTATCTATCAATTTTCTTATCTTCAAAAATGTATCACCTTTCTATTTTTAGACGTCGCATAACTTCTTCTTCTTTTTCCCTCATTACCTTTTTTTCGTCTTCTGTCTCATGATCGTATCCCATCAAATGAAACATGCTGTGTGCTGTAAGATAAGCAACTTCCCTTATAAAAGAATGACCATATTCTTCAGCTTGTTGCTTTGCCTTCTCCAAAGAAATTACTATATCACCTATAGGTTGTACTTCATCTAAATCATCATCTTCTTCGTCTATATCTGTGTATATTTCTTCAAACTCCACCAGTGGAAAAGACAATACATCTGTTTCTCTATCGACATTTCTATAATACTTGTTTAACTTATGAATCTCCTCATTGTCAACAAAAGATACGCTTACCTCTACGTCATCGACAACGCCTTCCACTTCCAACGCTGTTCGCACCACATCTTCTACTATCTTATCCAATCCTTGTGCATCAACTTTATCCTGTCTATTATCAATTAAAATATTCATTGTAACACCTCTGCCTTATTATTTTCTATTTCAGGATACTCTATCCTGCGATGAAATATTCCGTTTAAAGATGTCAAAAATGACTTTGATAAATCCCTTATGTCCTTCAAAGTCAAATTGCTTTCATCAAGCTGACCATCTTTTAATCTGTCGTCGATTATCTTGTTGACCATCTTTTCAATCTCATCGTCTGTAGGATCGTGAAGGGACCTTACAGCAGCTTCAATAGAATCTGCCAACATCAAAATTGCAGATTCTTTAGTCTGAGGTTTTGGGCCCGGATACCTAAACGAGTCTTCTTCACATAAATCATCTGTCTTTAACGCTTTACTGTAAAAATATTTTACGAGAGATGTACCATGGTGTTCCCGTATTAAATTTATTATATCTTCAGGTAACTTATACTTTTTAGCAAGCTCAACACCATCTTTAACGTGAGATGTAATCACAAGTGAGCTTAGATCTGGCGATATTTTGTCATGCAAATTTTCATCCGTAAATTGATTTTCTTTGAAAAAATATGGTCTTTTTACTTTACCTATATCATGGTAATATGCCCCCACTCGTGTCAATAGGCTGTTTGCACCAATTGCATCAGATCCTGCTTCAGCCAAATTAGCGACTATTATGCTGTGATGATATGTGCCGGGAGCATCCATCATCAGCTTTTTCAACAAAGGATTATTTGGATTTGAAAGCTCCAGCAATTTTAAGGGTGTTATGATGTCAAAACCAGATTCCCAAAACGGAAGTAACCCGATGGCTAATATAACACTAAAAGCACCGCTAATTATCCCCCAAAGGCTGTTTTCTAAAACAGATAAAATATTATTGCTATTAATAAGCCCTACTCCTAATATGGACAATGTATTAGCAACACTTACATATATGCCAGCTTTGACAAAATCGATTCTCTGCTTTGAATTAGCCATCTTTATGGCTCCAATTGTCCCTCCAAATATGGACATTACGAAGAAAGCCTGATTAAAATTTAGCATCATGCCACTTATAATAGAAAAGAATGTATTAAGCATTATGGCAATAAATGGATCCAATATAACCGAAACAGACAAAGCAATAAGCTCTGATGGAATGAGTAAAGGGTTTATATTTTTTAATGCTATGACAATAAAATAGTATATTATTCCTAAAAGATACAGTATTTGAATATATGCGTACTTCTCCCTCACTTTTTTATTAAGTTTAATTATATAATAGCCTGCAATAAATAAAGACACGCCTAATAAGACGATTATACCAGATAACATCGCAAAATCTACTCTGCTGTTATTCTTAAGAAGTCCCAATGCTTTTAAGACCTGAATTTGATCGTCTGTAACTATTTCACCGCTTACGATAATATTCTGTCCTTTCTTATAGACTACAGGCTCAACCTTTGAAGCAGCTTCTTTTTTTGCCGTCTCAGTCTCAGTCGCATTGTATATCATATTAGGAGATATGACAGAAGATAGTATTTTATATACTATCGGCTTTAGTTCTTGATTTAAATCTGAGCTATCTACAACACTTTTTACGCTGCTTAATGCACCAGATAAAGCATCATCTGTAATTTGGCGAGACATCGTGGCTTTTTCAGTTGATATAGCCAAAGATTCCACCGCAATTATTGTATTGTCTTCAGCAGAAAGCAAAACTTTAAGAGATTGGTCATCAAGTTTAATTGGCAATGTTTCTTTTAGTGTATTGAGCTTTTCGTCAATCTGTCCGTTGGACTTTCTAATGCTCCTAAGCTTATTGAAAAATTCAGTAAGCTTAATGTAAGATTCTTGTGCAACATTTTCATCGTAATCGTATTTAGGATTTACACTGTTCATGGCTTCTTGAATCTTTTTTTGTGTTGCCAAATTGTCAACAATATCCTTCGGTGCTTTAATATCTATCTGAGCAACATCTCCAGCTTTTATATCAATTTTAGGCGGCGCTATGGCTGTGTAAAACAAAAATATCGATACGATGATGTATATAGTCGTAATATATATCAAATATGCCTTTTGACTTAAAAATATTTTTTTTATCGGCATGTCCTTTATATGCATCTAAATTAATCCTCCCAAGAAGAATTTTCTTCTTCTGCATCATCAGTCTTTTTAGACTTTTCAAATACTTCATAAGCTTTTACTATCTTAGCAACAAGTGGATGTCTTATAACATCCTGCTCCTTTAACAAAACAAATTCGATGCCTTCTATACCGTTTAAAATCTCAATGACATCTTTAAGCCCTGATCTTTTTCCTTTAGGCAAATCCACCTGCGTAACGTCGCCTGTTATAACAGCCTTAGAGCCAAATCCAATCCTTGTTAAAAACATCTTCATTTGCTCTGGAGTAGTATTTTGAGCTTCATCAAGTATTATAAATGAATCGTCCAAAGTTCTGCCTCTCATATACGCTAATGGTGCAACTTCAATAAGCCCTTTTTCCATGTACTTTTGAAATGTTTCAGCCCCAAGAATATCGTATAACGCATCGTACAATGGCCTTAAATACGGGTCAACCTTCTCTTGCAAATCGCCTGGCAAAAAGCCCAGTCGCTCTCCCGCCTCAACTGCGGGTCTTGTCAAAATGATTCGACCGATTTCTTTGTTTTTCAAAGATGTTACAGCCATTGCCATAGCAAGATACGTCTTCCCAGTACCTGCTGGCCCAATTCCAAAGACAATTTCATTATTTCTTATGGCATTTACATATCTTTTTTGGCCATAAGTCTTGCATCTTATCTGTTTCCCTCTTGATGTAATACACACAATGTCAGATAAGATGGACTTTAACTTTTCTTCCTCCCCCATGTTGACTAATCTCATAGCGTATAAGACGTTTTGAGCTGTTATAATCTCACCACTATTGATTATATCTATAAGCTCACTAAACACCTTTTCTGCCCCATCAACATTGGCATCTTCACCGCTGATTTTAATCATATCATCTCTGACGACAATTTTTACATCCATTCCTTCTTCAATCAATTTTATATTTTCATCGAACTTGCCAAATAAATTTGCAGCTTGTTCAATATTATTGATATCAATTGTTACTTCTTTCAATTTTTACCTCCGTATTATAATTGATGTTTTCTTGCGTTCCAATATCCTCTATCACTTCCACTATAACATCAGCCCGCAGCACGTTTGCGTTTATCATTGTCATCTTTTGTTGTCTATTGACTATTTTAGCATCTTTTCCAAAAGCAGATGAAATGTTTTTAAGAGCATTTTCTACAGCTAATTTTTCCGCTTCATCTTTTGTCAACTTCACTTCAATCGGCACCGTCTCGTAATATGTCTCATTTATGATTTTTATTGGAGAAGCAGATGAAGTCAAATTTCTCACTTCTCTATCATAATTTTTAAAATCGATTTTTCTCGACGAAAGAGTCAATGTGCTGCTTCCCATTGCAATTTTTGTCATAATTATTTTTCTACCAGTTCTCTTGTAGTTTTGCTGCACTAAATTAACATCTGCGTAGCCTTCATACCAAACTCTTGCCAGTATTGTTCCCATTGAATGCACAAACCGCGTGTTTGTATTGGGCCTTTCTATTATCCCAGATACTAAGACGTCTCCCGTCTTTACTGTATCACCAACTTTTTTTAAAGCATCACCTTCTAATACTGTCATTTTATATATTATACCATCTTTTTTAGCTATTATATTACATGGCACATTTTCATCTATTACAGCAGGTGGTGCAGTTTTCTTCACAACCTTAACTATTGCTTTTGTACCTTTTATGTCAATACCAATCCATGCAACATCTTTTTCATCCACCAAAAATTCTTGTTGAATCTTATGAATATCTATTGATGACTTTAAAGCACCAGCTTTAAGTCCCAATTTGTCGAGTTCTGAAATTATAGAAGCTTCACTTATATTTTGTCCACCATCTATCTCAATAGACCATATAAACATCGAAAAAATATATGCTAATATCACACACGCTGCTGCGCCTAAAACCAACATTCTTCTCCTCTTTAAATAAAAGACAATAAATGGCAACCCTCTTTTTTCAACGATGTACACCCTGCAATTCGTCATTTTCGTATACGGCAAAAGCAGCTTAAATCCTTTCAAACTGATCTTTGCTACTATTGTAGTGTGGTTTGTCCTTTCCACATCCCATACATATATGTTTTTAGATATAACAATATTTAAAAATCTCTCTATTGACAAGCCTTCTATTCTTATAATAGCATACCCGTATAAAAAATTCCACAATTTTATGGCCAGCAAGCAAATACCCCCTTCTGCCTTTTTATTCTATTGAAAATGTAAAAAATTCTCATACAATTATTTCTATATTCAATATTTTACCAGTAATGACCAATATCTCTGTCATGACTGAATTTATAATCATGTTTTTACCTGTTATTCTAATCATTCCTATCGTAGAATTAATCCTTATCCTTTCAGGAATATATTCTATTATACCTCTATGGTTTTCTACTGTAATTTGCGTGTTGCCTATTACTGTTATCTTAGGGAGATTCAACAAAACATCTTTGGGAAAATCCACTAAATTTAGAATTCCCTCTTTTATGGTATTTGACTTCATGATAAAGCCTCCTCCCGTTAAATCTTATGAATCTTTAAGTAAAAACATTCTTTTAAGGAATTTTAAAATAAAATAAAAAAAACATGGACCTATGTTCCATGCAATAAAAGCAAAAAAACTTGATACA
The DNA here is from genome assembly GCF_002102475.1 of Thermoanaerobacterium sp. PSU-2. Lineage (NCBI taxonomy): Bacteria > Bacillati > Bacillota > Clostridia > Thermoanaerobacterales > Thermoanaerobacteraceae > Thermoanaerobacterium > Thermoanaerobacterium sp. PSU-2. Next base: position 51,844 of record NZ_MSQD01000006.1, read on the forward strand.
TCTAAGTACCAAGTTTTTTTATCATTGTAAGTGCTGCGAAACTATCGTCTTAACTTTATTGCCATCAGCTTTGCCTTTTACAAGAGGCATCACTTTGCTCATAACCATTCCTATATCATTTTTGTTTGTAGCACCTGTCTCGTCGATAACGCCTCTTACGATCTCATCTATTTCATCATCGGTCAACTGCTGTGGCATATACTCCAGCATAATTTCTATTTCACGATTTGCTTTATCTACTAAATCTTGCCTGCCACCTTTTTCGTATTCAGGCAAAACTTCTCTTCTTTGTTTTATTTCTCTTGAAATTACATTAATGACCCCTTCATCATCAAGGACTTTTCCTGTATCCTTTTCTACTTGCAATATCGAAGATCTAACCATGCTTAATATATTCTTTCTGAATACATCTTTTGATTTCATAGCATCAACCATGTCTTTGTACAATTGATCCTTAAGGGCCATAATCACACTTCCTTATTTCCCAAATTTGTACTTTCTTTTTCTTGCTGCTTCTGATTTCTTTTTGCGTTTTACGCTTGGGCTTTCATAATGTTCCCTTTTCCTTAATTCAGAAAGAACGCCACTTCTTGAGCATTGACGCTTAAATCTTCTCAATGCATTATCAAGGGACTCATTTTCTCCAACACGAACTTCTGACACTGTAATCTCCCTCCCTCCGGATAAACTGCCAAATGTAAGCTGCATTTATTGCTGCAAATATTATTGGGATATCTTAATATATTATAATCTAAAAACCAATTTGTGTCAATGTTTACCCTGGAGGCCATGTCATAAATCTACCGCCTAAAAGATGAAAATGTATGTGATGAACAGTTTGTCCACCGTCGTCGCCACAATTGGATACTATCCTGTATCCTTTCATATCGATCCCATACTGCTTTGCTAGCTTTTTCGCAATTATATAGACATGTCCTACAAGCTCTTTATTACTATCATCAATGTCCAATGGAGAGTCAATGTGAGCTTTTGGAACTATAAGCAAGTGAACTGGCGCTTGTGGATTAATGTCGGGAAAGGCAACCACATAATCATCTTCGTAAATTATTTTTGATTCAATCTCCCTATTTATGATCTTGCAAAAAATGCAATCACTCAATTTATTTCACCTCCTTCAACAATCTTGCCAATAGCAAAATCTTTTTTTAAATCTATCAATTTTACAGGTAGTATTTTATTCTTAATGTTTAAATCTGTCTCTACAGCCACTCTTATATAGTTATCAGTAAGTCCTTCCACATAATCATCTAACTCTTTAGTCCTCTGTTCAAATAGCACATTTAAAGTGCTACCTAAAAACTTTCTGTAAAATTTCAATTCGCATTCTTCTGAAAGCTTAATTAATATTTTACTTCTCTCTTCCTTGACAGAATTTTTGATTTGGTCAGGGTAGTCTGCCGCTTTTGTGCCTGCCCGCCTTGAATACTTAAAAACATGCATCTTGCTAAATTGTATGTCTTTTACAAAATTATAAGTTTCATTAAACTCCTTCTCAGTCTCTCCTGGAAACCCTACCATTACATCAGTTGTTATCGCCACGTCCTTGATGTACTTTCTTACTCTCTCTATGATCGTTTTGTATTCGCTTGTTGTGTATCTTCTACCCATTCTTTTAAGAACACTGTCCGAACCGCTTTGCAACGAAATATGATAATGTCTGCAAAATTTAGGCAAAAGAGAAACTTCTCTTACGAAATCTTCGGTTAAAAATGTAGGCTCAATTGAACTTAAGCGTATTCTTTCGATACCGTCGATTTCGTGTATCATCTTTATTATATCAAGCAAATTTACATTTTCCAAGTCTTTGCCATATGATGCAACGTGTATACCTGTCAATACTACTTCTTTATAGCCATTATCCTTAAGTCTTTTAACTTCATCCAATATGTCATTGGGCTTTCTGCTTCTTATAGGCCCTCTGGCATACGGTATAATACAATAAGTGCAGTATTGATTACATCCATCCTGTATCTTTAAATACGCCCGCGTATGACCTTCTTGGGCCGATATTTTAAGTTCTTCGAATTTTCTATCTTTAAATATATCTTCAACGGCAATTACCTTATTAGCATTTGCCGCTTTCTCTACTAATTTAACTATTTCTCCTTTGTTTTTAGTGCCTAAAACAACATTGACTTCGGGTATATTTAAGACTTCATTTAAAGCCACTTGCGAATAACAGCCAACCACAGCTACTACAGAATCTGGATTGATTTTTTTAGCCTTTCTTATTTCCTGTCTTGATTTCATATCACCTCGACCAGTCACAGTGCATGTATTTATGACATACACATCGGCATATTCATCAAACCTTACAACATCATATCCTGAACTCTTGAAAATCTCAGCCATGGCTTCCGTTTCATATTGATTTACTTTACAACCTAAGGTAAAAAATGACACAATTTTTTTGCGGCCATATATATCATAAAATTCATCAGCGTCTAAAGCTATGTTTGCCTTTGCCACTTCGTAATATTCCTCCCATATTGTTTGTTATAAAACTCAAGATTTATTATAACATTTAACGAAATATAAAAAAATAAGCCTCGAAAATATTTAAGAGGCAAAGTAAAAATCGTCTATCCTAAATCTCCCAACTCGTACAAAATTATAGAACCAGCCACAATACCGGCCGTTTCTGTCCTTAAAATCCTTGGGCCCAATGTGACAGTCACAGCACCATTTTTAGTCGCCATGGTTACTTCACTGGGCGAGAAGCCACCTTCAGGCCCGATAAAAATGCAAATATTTTTTGCACCATTATTCTCCTTTAAAACATCTTTTAACCTAACATTGGTCTCTCTTTCATATGGCATTACACATAAATCAAACTCATGGATGTAATTCACAGCGATATTAAAACTTATCGGCTCCAACACTTCTGGCACTATCAATCTTCCAGATTGCTTTGATGCTTCTTGAGAAATTTTATTCCACCTGTTTATTTTGTTTCCTATGCTTTTTTCTTTAATCTTTATAATAGAATATTCGGTTTCAACAGGCACAATCTTTTTTATTCCAATTTCTGTGCATTTCTGAACAATCAAATCCATTTTGTCAGACTTTGGCAGTCCTTGAAATAAAGTCACATTTATAGAACTTTCTACGACTTGATGCAACTCATCGACTATCTTTAATAAAACAGATGTGCTTTCTATAGAGAGAATAGAAGCATTGTACTGTTTTACTCCATTAGAAACCACCAAATCAGTTCCAATCTTTAGCCTTAATACATCCTTTATATGATGAGCATCATCACCATATATCCTGACTATGCCATCTTTTATATCCTCATCTTTTATAAAAAGTCTTCTCACGGCACTCACTTTTTCCTTGATAATATTGCAACCCATTCCCCATCTTCTTTAACCTCAATAACGTCAAAATATTCGGAAATAGCATTTAAAACATCATCTTTACGATCTTTAATTATTCCGCTTGATATGAACAAGCCATTTTCTTTAAGTTTTTCGTGTATATCAAAAGTAGCTTTTATTATTATATCAGCTATAATATTTGCGACTATTAAATCCGCCTCACCATTTAGCTCTTTTAAAAGATCGCTTTTCAAAACCTCGATATTATCCAGTTTGTTTAATTTTACATTTAGAGAAGCCACTTTTAATGCAACTTCGTCCACATCGACTGCAAAGACTTTTTTTGCACCTAACTTAGAGCTGACAATTGACAATATACCTGTACCGCACCCAACATCAAACACGGTATCGCCACTTTTAACATTGTCTTCTAAAAATTCTATGCACATTTTTGTAGTCTCATGGCTGCCTGTGCCAAAAGCCATGCCTGGATCTAACTCAACTACTATCTCATTTTCTTCTGGGTTATAATCTTCCCACGATGGTTTTATGACAACACGCTTGCCAATCTTAAAAGTCTTATAATACTTTTTCCAACTGTTTGCCCAATCTTCATCATCGACTTCAGTCGTTTCAAACGTAAAATCTCCGATGTCCAAATTATATTCTTTAAGCCCTATTATTCTATCCTTGATTATGCTTAATTTGTCAATTGTACTGGGAGTAAGAGGGAAATAAGCTGATATTACAACTTTATCGCTATCTACAATCATATCAGGATCTATATAGTCCCATTCATTGCTGTCATTTAACATCTTTAAATCATTTGGATCTTCTATGACAACACCGCCTGCACCAACTTCATGCATTATATTTGTTATAGCTTCCTCAGCTTCCACTGAAGTCGTAATTTTAACTTCAAGCCATTTCAATCATATCACCCTTTTTTTATGCTCCAAAAGCATCTTTTACTTTTTGAAAAAATGATTTACTACCGCTATCATTGCTAAGTTTGTCAAACTCCCTCAATAGCTCTTTTTGCCTTTCCGTCAATTTCTTAGGAACATCGATATATACCTCTACAAATTCGTCACCACGTCCTCTTCCATTGATATGAGGTATTCCTTTGTTCCTAAGCCTAAACACCGTTCCAGTCTGAGTTCCAGGCGGAATATTGTATATAGCTTTGCCATCAAGAGTAGGAACTTCTATCTCTGCACCAAGTGCAGCATCTACAAAGCTAATAGGCATTTTAAGCAATACATTGAATCCATCCCGCTTGAATATCTTATGAGGTTTTATGCTTATTACAATAAAAAGATCTCCATTAGCTCCTCCTCTTTCTCCTGGTTCACCTTCACCTCTTAATGATACCATTTGTCCTTCATCAATTCCAGCAGGTATATTAACCTTGAGTTTCCTTAGTTTTCTTATCCTTCCAGTTCCATGACACTTTGAACATGGATCTTTGACTATCTTGCCTTCTCCATGACACCTAGGGCACGTTCTCACATTGACTATCCTGCCAAACGGCGTATTTTGCGTTATTCTGACCTCACCTGTACCATGACATTCGGGGCATGCCTCTACTTTCGTTCCTGGATTTGCACCTGAACCATTGCATCTATCGCATTTTTCATACCTTTCAACTTCAATCTCTTTCTCGACGCCAAATGCAGCTTCCTCAAAGGACAAAGTCAGATTAATCCTTATGTCATTTCCTTTTTGAGGGCCAGTTTTTCTTCTGGTACTGCCTCCAAACATATCACCAAATATATCACCAAAAATGTCGCCAAAGCCGCCAAAATCAAATCCACCTTGGCCAAAACCACCAAAGCCACCAAAATCTCCTTGGTTGAAACCACCTTGATTAAATGCTGCATCGCCAAATTGATCATACTGAGCTTTTTTCTGAGGATCTGACAAAATCTGATATGCTTCATTTATTTCTTTAAACTTTTGTTCTGCCTCTTTATTGCCAGGATTTAAGTCAGGATGATACTTCTTTGCAAGAGTTCTATAAGCCTTCTTTATATCTTCATCACTGGCATTTTTATCAAGGCCTAATATTGCATAATAATCTTTTGCCATACACATCACCTGCCTTTCTCAACATGAATGAGAACCAGGATTGCCCTGGTTCTTATTTATTATCTTTGTTGTCATCTTCCATCCTATAGTCTGCTTCATATACATTCTCTTTATTAGATGCTCCACCACTGCCACTATTATAGCTATTTGTCTGACCTGTGCCGCCTGCTTGTTGATATATGCGGGAAGATACGTTATAAAATGCTTGTGACAATTTTTCTGAAGCACTTTTTATAGCGTTAATATCGCTACCTTCAAGAGCTTTTCTTACATTTTCTATCTCTTTATTTATATCATCTTTTTCTTGTTGTGTCATCTTGTCCGCCAAATCTTTCATGGTCTTTTCGGCTTGGTATATCAATGAATCTGCATTGTTTCTTACTTCTATCTCTTCTTTTCTCCTTCTGTCTTCTTCTTCATGCTGTTTCGCTTCATTCATCATTCTGTTTATCTCTTCTTCGCTTAAGTTAGAAGAAGAAGTGATCGTTATGTTCTGAGATTTTCCTGTACCCAAATCTTTTGCAGAAACATGGACAATGCCATTAGCATCAATGTCAAATGTAACTTCTATCTGAGGCACTCCTCTTGGAGCAGGTGGAATTCCAGTCAATGTGAATCTTCCAAGTGTCTTGTTGTCCCGAGCCATCGGTCTTTCACCTTGCAAAACATGTATCTCAACAGATGTCTGTCCATCCGCAGCAGTAGAGAATATCTGGCTCTTCTTTGTAGGAATTGTAGTATTCCTCTCTATTAATTTTGTGAATACGCCACCAACTGTTTCAATTCCAAGAGAAAGCGGTGTAACATCCAGCAATAATACGTCTTTAACTTCGCCTCCTAATACACCACCTTGAATTGCAGCCCCTATTGCAACACATTCATCTGGGTTTATGCCTTTGTGCGGTTCTTTGCCCATTATCCTTTTTACTGTCTCTTGAACGAATGGTATTCTCGTCGAACCACCGACTAATATCACTTTATCAATGTCTGAAGGACTAAGCTTCGCATCGCTTAATGCACGGTTTACTGGTTCAACAGTAGATTGCACCAAATCATTAATAAGTTCCTCAAATTTTGCTCTTGTAAGATTTACATCTATGTGCTTAGGGCCTGTAGCATCAGCTGTTATAAAAGGCAAGTTTATGTTAGCTGTCATAGCAGAAGAAAGTTCTATCTTTGCCTTTTCCGCCGCATCTTTAAGCCTCTGCATTGCCATCTTGTCGTTTCTCAGATCGATCCCATACTCTTTTTTGAAGTTATCTGCCAGCCAATCCATGATCCTCTGGTCAAAATCATCACCGCCTAAGTGGTTATTACCACTTGTAGCCAATACTTCGAATACCCCATCGCCTATCTCAAGTATAGATACATCGAATGTACCACCGCCTAAATCGTACACCATTATCTTCTGATTGCCTTGCTTGTCAAGCCCATATGCCAATGAAGCCGCAGTAGGCTCGTTTATAATCCTCTTTACATCAAGTCCTGCTATCCTACCTGCATCTTTGGTTGCCTGCCTTTGGCTGTCATTGAAATACGCAGGAACTGTTATTACAGCTTCTGTAACCTTCTCTCCTAAGTACGCTTCAGCATCAGCTTTTAATTTCTGCAGTATCATTGCTGAAATCTCTTGCGGTGTATAACTCTTTCCATCAATAGTTACTTTGTAGTCAGAACCCATATGTCTTTTTATAGACATAACTGTCCTTTCAGGGTTTGTAATAGCCTGCCTTTTTGCGACTTGGCCTACTAATCTTTCACCTTCTTTTGTAAATGCTACAACAGATGGAGTTGTCCTGGCCCCCTCTGAGTTTGGTATGACTACCGGCTGTCCTCCTTCCATCACAGCTACGCACGAAAAAGTTGTGCCAAGATCAATTCCTATAATTTTTCCCATAATCTATTCCTCCTATTCCTATACTTTATTTTGCTACTTTGACCATACTCGGTCTTATTACTTTATTATTAAACATGTATCCTTTTTGAAAAACTTCAATTATTTCATTTTCCTTCTTATCCTCTACCTCTTCCTGCATAACAGCATGATGTTTGTATGGATCAAAGATTTGACCTAAAGACTCTATCTCTTTAACACCCAGTTTTTCCAAAACACCTTTAAACTGCCTGTATATTAAATTGACACCTTCTTTAAAGGAAGCTATTTCTTCACTGTCACCATGAGATGCTTCGAGAGCTCTCTCAAAATTATCTACAACAGGCAGTATTTCCAAGATTACTTGTTCTTTGCCATACTCAACAAGATCAGCTTTTTCTTTTTCTGTCCTTTTTCTGTAATTTTCAAACTCTGCTTTTAATCTTTGAGCCATCTCTAAGTATTCATTTGCTTCGTCTTCTTTCTGCTTAAGCTTATTTTTCAATTCTTCAATTTCTCCTTCATTGTTTTTTTCTTCATTTTGATCGGAATTTTCCGTCCCAATGCTACCTTCATTATCATCTTGAGGTCGGTTAGCATCGGATGTATTGTCTTTTAAGTCTTCTTCTAAATTGCTTTTATTTACCATCGTATCTTTTTCTCTGTCCAATTGTTTCACCTCTTATTTTCTTGATATATATATGATAAGACTTTCGACAATTCATTTGACATATTATTTATTTCGTTTATAAGCCTTTTGTAATTCATCCTTGTAGGTCCAATAATGCCAAAAGTTCCTACAATCTCGCCATTTATCTTATAAGTAGATTTGATTATGCTTAAGTCCCACATCTCTTCAAACTTGCTTTCACTGCCAATAGTAACATCGATGGAATCATCTAAAGGCTCCAACACTGAATTCATAATGTCTTTATTGTCAATCAGATCGAAAAACATCTTAGCTTTTAACAGATCCTTGTACTCAGGAAAGTTGAGAATATTTGAAATACCTTCCGAATACAAGTCTGTTTCATCCATTTGCTTTAAACCATTTATGATAGTATCTGTAATCTTATCTATGATTCCAATAGCACTGCCAGACTCTTTTTTTATCTCATCTCTCAACGTCTGATTCATTTCTCTTTTTCTTTTTCCTATCATTTTATTGTTGATTAGATTGTTTAAAAACTCAAACAAATTATTGTCAATGTTGTCCTTTAAGCTTATCAAATAGTTTTTCATGATGCCTGATTCTGTCATAACAAGAAGTATCAATTTGTTTGCATCAACAGGCAATATCTGTATTCGCTTAATCGTGTTTTCATCAATTCGAGGCATTTTAACCACTATAGTATGGTTAGTAACGGTAGATAATAGCCTGGCATATTTTTTCACTATATCATCTATCTCAGCAAACACCTCATCAATTGTCTCTACTTCATCGTCACGACTTTCATTCAAATAGTGCTCTAATATATTATTAACGTAAAATCTGTATCCTTTGTCAGATGGTATTCTACCTGCAGATGTATGAGGCTGTTCAAGATACCCCATCTCCTCAAGGTCAGCCATCTCATTTCTGATCGTTGCTGAACTTACACCAAGGTTATACCGTTTTGCGATTGTCCGAGATCCAATTGGTTCTGCCGTCAAAATATAGTCATTAATCACAGCTTCTAAAATTTTTTTCTTCCTATCATCTAACGGCATATTCACCACCCCAAGTTCTATTGTTAGCACTCTTAGCTTGAGAGTGCTAATCACGATTTAAAAATACCACTATTGTGGATATTTGTCAATACTTTAAAACAAAAAATCCTCAAACACATTATTGGATATATCCACACCTTTTGATGTTAATTTAAGGACATCTCCTTCTTTAACTAATAAGCCTAATTCCATATTTTTATAAATAGCATCTTTAAACACAGAAAACATGCTTTTCCCAAATCTCTCTTTAAAGTCATTATCATTTACTCCATCCATCATCCTAAGGCCTAAAAACATAAACTCAGACATTTGATCTTCTAAAGACAGTTCATCAACATCGTCAACCGCATGTCCATCATTATTAATCACGTCTATGTACTTTCTAACATTTTTTATATTGCCAAATCGCTTATTTCCTACAAATGAATACGCCCCAGGTCCAAAGCCCAGATAATGCAAATCCAACCAATACAGCTTGTTGTGTCGGCATTCAAATCCAGGCAATGCGTAATTCGAAATTTCATAATGTCTGTATCCACTATTCTCTAAAAGCTCTGCACCATAGTGGAACATCATCAATTCGTATTCATCATCAGCAGGCTTAACTTCATTTCTTTCATACATATCGTAAAGCATCGTTCCTTTTTCTAATATAAGTCCATAACAAGAAATGTGTGATGGCTTTAATGCGATTACGTTTGTCAATGTTTCTTTAAAATCTTCAAAAGTCTGATTTGGCAGCGCATACATTATATCTATATTTATGTTGTCAAAATATTTAGATGCCAAACCATAATTTTCAATAAAATCACTTACCGTGTGTATCCTTCCTATAGCTTTTAACAAATTGTTTTGCCAAGACTGCAAACCTATGCTTATTCTATTTACACCTGCTTTTTTATATGACTTAAGTTTTTCTTCATCTATTAAGCCAGGATTTAATTCAATGGTGATCTCTGCATCTTGGCTTAAGCTGTAGTTTCCGTAAATTTCGCTCAATATTTCTTCGATGTATGAAGGAGGCAAGACATTCGGCGTACCTCCTCCTATATACACAGAAGTGTATATATCTTTAAGTTCCTCTTTTCTCGTTTTAATCTCCTTTATTATTGCTTTTTTAAACGAAAAAAAGCTGTCTTCCATGTTTGCATAAGAATTAAAATCACAATAATAGCATTTTCTCTTGCAAAACGGAATATGAACGTATATACCAGATCTAATCATTGTCATCATCAAGCTTTAAGATTGACATAAACGCTTCTTGCGGAATTTCAACTTTCCCTATTTGTCTCATTCTCTTTTTGCCCTCTTTTTGCTTCTCTAACAATTTTTTCTTTCGCGTAACATCTCCGCCATAGCACTTTGCCAAAACATTTTTCCTCAATGCTTTGACAGTTTCCCTTGCTATTATCTTTGAACCTATAGCAGCTTGTATAGGAATTTCAAAAAGATGGCGCGGTATATTTTCTTTTAACCTTTCTGTCATCTTTCTGGCTCTTTCATAAGCCTTATCCTTATGGACTATCATAGACAAAGCATCAACTATCTCACCATTTATAAGTATATCCAATTTCACAAGATCTGATGTCTTGTAGCCTTTTAGCTCATAATCTAATGAAGCATATCCTTTTGTCCTGGATTTTAAAGCATCGAAAAAATCATATATTATTTCGTTTAACGGAATATCGTACTTAATAAGCACTCTAGTAGGCTCAAGGTAATCCATTCCTTGATAAACGCCCCTTCTATCTTGACAAAGCTCCATTATAGGGCCTACGTACTCTGTAGGAGACATTATTGTAGCAGTAATTATAGGTTCTTCTATATGATCGATGGACGTGGGCTCCGGCAAATTTGCTGGATTATCCAGTTCAATTACTTCTCCGTTTGTCTTGTATACCTTATAGATAACGCCTGGTGCAGTAGTCACCAAATTTAGATTATATTCCCTCTCCAACCTCTCCTGTATTATGTCCATGTGCAAAAGGCCTAAAAACCCGCATCTAAAGCCAAATCCAAGAGCTGCAGATGTATCCGGCTCAAATGTCAATGACGCATCGTTTAATTGTAGTTTCATAAGTGCATCTTTTAGATTTTCATAGTCCTCGCCCTCCGCTGGATATATTCCACAAAAAACCATTGGTGTGACTTTTTTATATCCAGGCAAAGGTTCAGATGCTGGGAATTCCGCATTTGTTATGGTATCTCCTACACGAGTATCGCTGACATTTTTTATGCTGGCAGCCACATACCCAACATCACCAGCAAAAAGAAAATCGACCGGACTTAAATTTGGTCTAAATATGCCGACCTCTGTCACTTCAAATTCTTTCCCGGTGGACATCATTTTTATCTTATCACCTTGTTTTAATGTGCCGTCAAAGACCCTTATAAAACTTATAGCACCTTTATAATTGTCGTAAAACGAATCAAAAATCAACGCTTTAAGCGGTTTTTCTTGGTCTCCTGATGGTGGCGGTATTCTCTTTACTATTGCTTCCAAAACATCTTCAATGCCTATGCCTTCTTTCGCAGATATAAGCAAAGAATCTTCGGCATCGATGCCAATAACATCTTCGATCTCTTTTTTTACAAAATCAGGGTCCGCAGATGGAAGATCTATCTTGTTTATAACAGGCACAATCTCAAGATCGTGCTCTAATGCCAGATACAAATTTGCCAGCGTTTGGGCTTCTATTCCTTGCGTTGCATCAACGACCAACAAAGCGCCTTCACATGCCGCGATACTCCTTGAGACTTCATACGTAAAGTCAACATGTCCAGGAGTATCTATAAGATTCAATTCATACTCCTCTCCATCGTTTGCTTTGTATATGAGGCGGACTGGCTGAAGCTTTATGGTTATACCTCTTTCCCTTTCCAAATCCATGCTGTCTAAAACCTGCTCTTCCATTTCTCTTTCTGTCAATACACCAGTCTTCTCAATCAATCTATCCGCCAGAGTAGATTTACCATGGTCTATATGGGCTATAATGCAAAAATTCCTCTTGTTTTCTTTTCTAACTTTAGACATTTCAAACCTCCTTCACATATATTAATATTATAGCATAAAAAATTACTTGTACAGAGATTTGAAAAGCCCATCAACACCTTTTAATGGCACATGACTATGTTGTCCCAAAAAAGTTATGTTGAGAAAATCTTTGCTTATAGCAATCTTAAATATGCTTTGACTTGCAATGCCTGTTGTTAAATCATTAAACGTGTAATCCACTTGAAATATGCATAACGTGATAAAAATTATGTAGATGGATATGAATAAGTACAGCATTCTCAGCCTTCTAAGCCTTTCTTTTTTCTCTTTTACCCTGCTCAAGCTTTCATTTCCTCCTAAGTTCATCGTACAAAAGATCCAATTCTTTTATCATCTTTTCTTTCGAAAAATTGCTTAAAATATATTCTTTGCCTTTTTTTGAAAATTTATTTCTCAAATCTTCATTTAACGCAAGAATTTCAATGGCATTGGCCAAATCATTAGGAACCTTAGATTTTACGATAATTCCATTTTCATCATTTCTAACTATTTCAGGTATCCCTCCAACATCTGTAGCAATGACAGGTACACCTAACGCCATAGCCTCAGCAACCGATATGCCAAAGCCTTCGCTGTGAGACGGCAATACAAAGATATCTATGCTGCTTAAAAAATTGAATATATCTTCTATAAACCCCAAAAATTCCACATTATCAAGTTTTAAATCTCGAACCATATCTTTAAGATGTTCCATATATGGTCCATCACCTGCTATAAAGACAAATGCTTTAACTTTTCCCCTAAGTATATTCAATGATTCAATAAGATCTTGAACACCTTTTGACGGTATAAGCCTTGCAACACAACCAATTATAAGAGTATCTGAAGCTATGTCGTATTTTTCTCTCAATTTTAAAGGCTCTTTAATGAATTGTGGCACATCAATGCCGTTGTACACTACACGCACTTTATCAGACGGTATACTTTCTTCATCTACAACAGCTTTTTTAAGTGCGTAAGACACTGCAATTACTGCATCTGTTTTTTTATTTAAATACTTATTGATTGTCAGATAAAAATACTTTTTTATCTTATTCATATTTTTGTAATTAGGAAAATTGTGTACTGTCACAACGATCTTTAAATTGTATCCCAGTGAAGCCAATCTTCCAACTAAAGAGGCTTTTGCACCATGAAAATGAATAATATGTGGTCTAAAATCATCTATAATAGCTCTAAGCTTCTTTATGGCAGCAAAATCTTTCTTGAAATTTATTCCATCACAAATATTAACACTGTAAACAGATACACCATCTTTTATCAAGTCATCCATTGTTTTTTTATCAAAAGAGCAGGCAACAGCTAATTGATACTTGTCTTTATCAAGTCCATTAAGAAGCGATAACAGATGCTTCTTCATACCGCCTTCTGCTTCCCTTACAACATGCAAAACCCTTGTTTTTTCCAATCTATTTCACTCCTTTATAATTTTATTTTCATCAATGATAATGTCAATAAGCATCGGCACAGCATAAACCATCGTAGTAGCCGCCGCAACAACACCTGAATCGTTAAAAGCTAAAGCAAAAATACTTCCTACTACGGTGGATAAAAAGCTTATGTATACAAATTTTCGCTCATTAAGAATCCTCTTTAAAGCTCCAACTGGTTTATAAAAAAGTATGAAAAGCACAAACACCAACGTAACTAAAACCCTGCTCCAAACGGAATACTTAAAAAGCTTCAGATTCATGCTAATCTTCCTTGCAAATATCTGAATAAGTGGATAAATCCCATTATTTTTCACTAAATTGAATGTCTGCCCTATGTGCGTTTGCTCTGATACAGGTCTTAAAGAGTCAACATAAAACAGCAAAAATAATAATGCAACTATGCTTCCACCTACAAACAAAATATTTTTAATGTTAAGTTTTTTGCCAAATAAGTACATAGACGCAACTGAAAATGCTGCAAATGCGGCTATACCACCGCCTACATTTGTTCCCAAAGACGGCGATACTATAAAGTATAAGACGATAATGTAAATCAATATATTTGCAAATATTAGATACTTTTTGTCAATATTCCCAAATATCTCAAACGATAAAAGCGCAAAGCACAGTACGGCTCCTATGAAAATCCCCATGTACTCATTTCCGATACCGTAGAATCTGGCACCTGCGATTACATCGTAACTTAAAAATGAATTTTTCAAAAGATTATATCCTGTAAGCATGTCCAGCATCAATATAGCAGCAGTGAAGGCTGCAATTAAAAAGTATCTAAAACTGCTTTTTTTGGTCAACTTATATGTAACCAATGTAAAGACCGCCGAAACAACAACAATGCCTAAAACGCTATTTACGATGTTTGTATAATCAAATAGAGGCAAAAACAAGAAACTTATAGGCATAATCGGTATTAAAAGCAAAAAAGGTTTTATTAAAGTGGAGTATTCTTTGAAGAACAGCAGTATCACCAAAGACAAAATCAGTATAAATATTTGCAACATCACATAAGTTTTTAAAAAGTACGGTCTATACGTATAGTTAAATGTAAGCTGCTTTTCTAAATTTTCAAGCTTCATTAAATCTCCATTGATATCTGAAGAATACAAATTATGTCCAGTTACAAACGCAGGTACATCTAAGCCGAAATACGTCAATATAGTTGGAATCAAATCTGTATTTGTTACAATACCTGTCCTTTTCGTCGTATCAGATGTTATAAGCTTACCTTTTGCAATACCATTTCCATACATAACAACAGGCGCCAAAAAATCATTTTGACCCATTTTTTGAGAAGGCGGCAAAGGAGTGACAATCATAAAAAGAGTGTTTCCACTATCAGAACGTAAAATTCTCCCGATGAATTCATCAGCATTTTTTAGCGCTTTTTCTTTATTCTCTCTATTTATCTTATCTAATCCACTGTTTTGGTAATCATTTGCTCTTGCAGTATCGCCTAAATCAAATATGGTTAGAGCCACATTATCTTTAATATTTAGATACTCCTTGTACATGGTATCATAATCTGTCGATAAGCCATAAGGCATCAATTGATCCCTTTTATTCGTCATATCACTGACATCTCCATAAGGCACGATACCGCTGTAATTCATACCTATTAAAGGAGCATATCTTTTGTAATCAACATCTGTATCTTCATTGCCAAAAACAGCTACATTAAGCCCACTATCCTTAAATTTATCACCTAATAAACCAGGCCTTATAATATGATTTCTTTTTAAGTTGTTTCTGATTATCTGGGCTATATCTAAATTTAAAATTTGACCTTCGGAAGGAATTTTCCCCGTATTCCTCTCATAAATTGTGGACGCCAATTCATGGTTGTATGTTTCCCATGTATTGAAATTCAAAGAAGCACCATTAGAACCGACAGCACGGGTGCCTGTACCAAGCGTCATAAAAACACTTTCCAGGGATCTGCCACCATCAGCATTGACAGTCATAAGGCCATAAGTACCATTCTCTATCATGTTATTGATGTTTTTCAAATCACTATTTAAAAAATCATCGATAGAAACTCTATTTAATATAAATAGTACGGCCTTCTTTCCATCTTGTCCTGTTTGTGCATAAGAAAAAGTAATTGCACTCAAAAAGAAAATCAAAGCTAAAAAAATAAAACAAACTTGTTTTTCATCGTTACCTCCTTGAATAACAGTTTTATACATAAATCATAATTATATACAGTATAATAAGCCTCTTTTTATCTAAATATAAAACTAGATTGGGGGCATCAAAATTGAAAAAATCATTTAAATTCATTTGTATATATTGTACCATATCTTTGGTACTATTATCCACAATTTTACCGTTGATATTAAGCAATAATGCGGCATTTTCAGCAACAGACAATCCATTGAAAGGCAAAATCATACTGATCGATCCTGGTCATGGAGGAATTGACGGTGGCACAAGCTCTGGAAATATACTTGAAAAAAGCATCAATTTAGAAGCATCATTAATCTTAAAAACAGAGTTGATAAATCGCGGAGCGAAAGTAATTATGACAAGAGATAAAGATACTTCCTTAGAAAATCTATGTAAAGATAATGACTACAGACATAGGCGAGATTTAAAAGCAAGAGTAAATATGATAAACAACTATAATATAGATGCATATATTAGCATACACGTCAACGCTGTCAACAATGCACCATATGTAAAAGGTCCGATGGTTTTTTACTCAAATACTAATATAAACAGTAAAACATTGGCATCATATGTGCAAGATTCTTTAAATGCCCTTGCTGGAACAAATAGAAATCCAAATGTTGCAGACTACTTTTTGCTGACAAATGCAAAAAAGACAGGAATCTTAGTAGAACTGGGCTTTATCACAAACAATGACGACAAAAATCTACTCGTCAAAAAAGACTATTTAAAGAAACTATCAACTGGCATTGTAATTGGCTTAGAAAAATACTTTAAAAACAAATAATGAGGCAAAACCTCATTATTTGGCAAGTCCATCATCTTTCAGCACTAAATAAATTGCTTTAGCTAGGTATGGAGTGGAATTTAAAGCCTCCTCCAAAGTATTGTAATTGCTGCCTAGTTCAATAAGTATGCCTTTTTCTGAAAAGTGTTGGTTGTATTCAGCGTATTGATGAATCTCTATTCCTAACGATATACCTGGATATAATTCATTCAGTTTATCGCTAATCTGTTTCGCAAACTCGTAATTCTTTTTCCAGTCTTCATTCATATCTGCAGTCCTTCGAGAGCCAATTATGAACATTATTTTTGCAACTGTCTGTCCGTTTATTTCCATCGTATATTTTTTTCTGTAATCTTGATTTGGTAAGCTGCTTAAAACAGGTATTGTATCAACCCCTGGCTGCATTACACTTCCATATCCATCACGGTGCAAATCAATAGTCACCTTGATAGAAGGATATTCCTCCAAATATTTTTTTACTGATAAAGAAGAATTGTAGTATGACTGATCGTAATTGTAATCGTGTATTGTTCGATCATGCAAAACGCTAACACCATAATCTTTAGTCAAATATTCTGTCAAACTGTCTCCTACTCTTACCATATTGTAATTTGGATTATTTGTTCTATCATATCCATATGCAGCTACATATTTGTTTTTTAAAGTCGCAACGTACGATTCCATCGTATGTGTATGGTAAAGCAATATAAGTGGTTTGCCAGTATCAACGTTACTGACATTTGTCACACTTATATTCGTCTCACTTTCTTTTGATGCTTCACTTGCAACTTCGTTATTTTTATTTTGATTAGCATTGCGATTCTCTGCAATTTGCGTATTAGACGTATTATCTTTTTCTCCTTTGTCTATTTGAGCAATAATGGGAATTTGATACTTTAATATTTTAAGAGGATCTCTTTGATTTAGATTAAACATTGAAGCCATAGTCAAATCTCTATCGTAAAATCCTTCAGCTTTATAGCCAACATCAACAGTTGGCATCGTATAATTTAAAGCAGTTATAAACATGCCATTAATGCTATTGTACTCTTCGGCAAAAGTCTCTGTTTCAAAATTTATATTGGCAGCTTCTATGTCATTTGTCATAAGCCATCTATAAAATAAAATATTAAAAAGCAATAAAATCACAAAAGACACCTTTTTAAGGCGATAATACCTTAACGAACTTCTGTACAATGAAAGCACCTCTCTTTGGTTTTATACTATAAATTATTCACAAGAGAAGTGCTTTATTACTAATTTAATGTACAAGTTGGTTCATCTCATCTACTGTCAAATTTGGTTGTAAAGCTAAATTAATTCCTCTTGACAAAATAGATGAAATATTTTTAATAAGAAGATCAATCTCCTTTGGCGTAACTATGAGGTTTTCTTCTGGACTTAATACCTCTTTTATTAAAGCGTATTTATCTTCATCATTCATGTTTTTCAATACATCGTATAAAGGGCTACCGCTTTCAACATTGTTTTTTAACGCACTTTCAAGATGTTCTATAGCATCATTAGCAATTGTAGCTGCATCTACTACGGTTGGAACACCTATTGCAATAACAGGAACACCTAAGCTTTCCATGTTGATAGCAGATCTTTTATTACCTATTCCCGATCCAGGGCTAATGCCTGTATTTGAAATCTGTATTGTTGTAGCAAGCCTTTCAACTCTCCTCGATGCAAGAGCATCTATTGTGATGACTAAATCAGGTTTTATCTTATCAACAACGCTTTTAACGATTTCTGCCGTCTCAATGCCTGTTATACCTAATACACCGGGAGCCATGGCGCTTACAGCACATATATTTTCGCCAAACTGCAGAGGTGCTAATTCTTTCAAATGGCGAGTCACAACAATATTTTCAATTGCTTTTGGTCCAAGTGCATCTGGCGTCACATTCCAATTGCCTAAACCTATTACAAGGACTTTCATATTGACATTAACATTAGAGATTTTCTTTATTACATCGGCAAGTTTTTGTGCTACTTTGCCTTCAAGTTCAATATCCCTGTACCTTAAATCAGGAGCTTCTATAGTTATATAATCTCCTATAGGTTTTCCCATCGTTTTAGCACCGTCATCGTCCAAAATGGTTACTTTAACTATTTTTATGTTGTCATCTTGGCTTTCATCTACTAAAACGCCTGGGATCTCTCCCGCATGTCCACCTTTATACATTTCACGGGCCTCAACAGCAAGATCTGTCCTTATATTGAACATAATCTCACCTCAATTCTGTGGGTATAAAAGCATCAACAAGCCCGATTACAAAAGCAGCTATTATTGAACCCAATATAGTAGCATGTATTGTTGGAACTATAAATTGAGATACGTATATTACTATTGCTGCAACTATGAAGCCAACAACACCTCTACTTCTCGGAGAAATATTTTGACCAAGCATTGCCTCAACTATATATCCCAGCAATGCAATCACAATTGCTGATATCAAAGCACCCCAAAATCCAGCCACACTAAATCCTGGGACAAGATAACCTACGATCAATAAAACAATCGCTGAAACTACAAATCTAATTATCGCTTTTAACATAAAATCACCTCCTAAAAATATAATTGACATTTTAAAAAATATTATTCGCATAAGGTTGTACTAAACTGCTTTCCTGAATTGTATTGCAAAAAATGCTTTTTCGTGGTAAAATTACTTTTGATTGATTTGAGGAGGTGAATGGTTTGGCAAACATAAAATCAGCTAAAAAAAGAATACTTGTAACAAAAAGAAGGACATTGGAGAATAAAATAGTAAAATCAAAAGTTAGAACAGCTATTTCTAAATTCGAAAAGAGTTTAGCAGAAGGTAACATAGATAATACAAAAGCAGCTTTAATTAATGCCATAAGAGAACTTGATAAAGCATATTCAAAAGGCACATTGCACAAAAATACAGTTGCAAGAAAGAAATCAAGATTATATGCAAAATTTAATGCATTAAATGCTTAAAAAGCGTACGTCGTACGCTTTTTTAATTGCAAAGCTTTCTTATCAATGATTCCAAAGCTAAATTGCCATCATAACTTGACTTTAATTCCCTGTCACATTTTACGCACAGTTTGTATGCATTTAAAAGCTCTTTTTCTTTAAAACACTTTGATTGCTGTATAATATCATTAATTGAAAAATAAGGTATTCCTAAGCTTTGCTGCAGTTCCTTTTTATCAATTTTCTTCATCAACAGATATTTAGCTTTTATGAGAATTCGAAATTGTCGTGCAATCATAGCTAATATCCCAATCGGATTTTCTTCATTCGAAATCATTTTGTTCAATATGTATATAGCTACTTTTTCCTGTCTTAAACCTATTGCGTTTACCAATTTGAATACATTCTCAGCAGTTGATGCTGACATAACGTCTTTCACATCATCTATAAGCACTTCTTTGCCATCACTGTAAGACACAATTTTTTTGATTTCATTTAAAAGGGTATATAAGTCCACACCTACGCTTCTAACAATATATTCTGCGACAGGTTTTTTTATGACCTTTCCATAGGTTCTTACGAAAAATCCTACATAATTGACTGCTTCATCAAATTTTAAATGTTCGAAATTTACGATAGCACCATGTTTACTTATTGCCTTAAATATTCTTTTTCTTGTGTCGATTTTATCCTTAAACACAAACGCAATACAACTATCTGTGTTTCCACCTTCAATCCGCTTGATTATAGCATCAACGGTGTCATCATTTATCTTTTTTAAAACATCATCATCTTTTATTAAAACAAACCTATGTTCCGACATAAATGGAAGAGTTTCTAAACTGTCTATTATATTTTTATCATTAGCATCTTCAATTATGGTGTAATTCATGATTTCAGTTCCTTCAGCTATTAGCTTGTTTTTTAATTTTTTAATAGCTTCATCGATCAAAAATCTTTCCTCACCGTAAAAAACATAAGCAGGCAAAAAGCCTTTGTTTGTAATCTCAAGAAATTCTTTGTAATTCACTGTCATCAGTCCTCGATCATTTTTTTGACATGTATAAATGTGCCATTCGTTTCAACGATAATAGCACCATCTTTATCTGTCCTGAAAAGTTGTGATTTGCTTTTTAAATATTTTACTACTTCTCCATCTGGCTGTCCATAATTATTTTTACCTACCATTATCACGCTGATTTTAGGATTTACCTCGTCCACAAATTTTTTTTGCGATGACGTATTAGATCCATGATGTGGAACTTTCAATATATCTGATGATATATTATCATCTAATAGCGCATTTTCCGCTTCTTTCTCTATATCTCCAGTGAATAAGATGCTTACATTTTTATATATCATTTTAAAAACCAGCGCATTATTATTTATGGGATTCTCAGCAATCACGTAAGAATCAGGGCTTAAAATATCATATTTTATTCCAGATATCTCAACCCAATCGCCTTTCGACAATTGAAAAACTGGTATTTGCTTTTTGCTGGCAATAGCCATTAATTTTTTAAAATTTTCGCTATCCGCCACTTGTCTGCCAATAAATATCCTTTTCACATCTACATCGTTTAAAATCGACAATATGCCACCTACATGATCATAATCTGTATGAGATATAAACACCGCATCTAACGATGTAGCATTCTTATAAAGCAAAAATGGCATCAATATATCTTGTCCAACATCAAAGGAAGAATTGCCGTATTCAGGTCTTCCCCCGCCATCTATCAGTATGCTTTTGCCATCCGGAGTCATTAAAAAGGTGCTATCACCTTGTCCAACATCGAGAAAAATTATTTCAAGGTTTTTAGGTGTAAATGAATTTATGGCAAACACTGCCATCAAGAGAAACAGCATCGTTGAAACAACACTGATTTTAATTTTTCTGCTGAGATTGCTGGTCAATAAAATCAGTACAGCATAATAGCATAACATCATGTAAACTGGCGGTTGAGATACGCTTATAGATGCATGCGGTATCTGGGAGAAAATCCTTGTAAGATGCAAGACAATCTCTACTACCGGTATATTTATAAGATTTAAAGGAATAGAAAGGGGCATATATATAAGACCTAAAATTGCAGACAAAAACCCCAACACTACAGCAACGCTTACAATCGGCACAATCAATATATTTGGCAATAGTGAAATAATCGAAATATTATGAAAAAAGTATATAATAATAGGGATTGTGCCAATTTGTGCAGCTAAAGTGACGGAAAGCGCTTCTTTCATTTTTTCACTTTTTATATTTATTATACCTTTTATTGGCTTATACAAAAGCAAAATAGACAATGTCGCTATAAATGATAGTTGAAAACCGATGTCAAACAACATCAAAGGATTGAAAAAGAGTATCATAGTTGCTGCAAAAGATATGGCATTAATTGGATTATTCTCTCTTCCGATTGACGCAGCAATCAAAGCCATGCAAGCCATTATGACAGCTCTTACGGCTGATGGTGGTGCGCCTGTAATAAAGGTATATATTAAAAGCAGTGGAATTATTATAAAAGGAGAATATCTCCTAATGTGTAAAATATTCAAGACAAACATCATAAATAAAGTCAATATTCCAAAGTTAAATCCTGATACCGCAATTATATGTGTAAGACCTGTAACCCTAAAAGAACTAAGTACATCTTCTTCAATATTGTATTGACCCAGTATGACAGATGAGATAAAATCAGCATCGTTTTTTGGCATCGAATTAAAAAAAATCTGCGTTATTCTCTCCCTTGTCATTCTAACGACTTTATCCGCATAGTTGTCTGCATTGCTTTTTATGATTCTCACAGAATAGCCATTTACATTCATCAAAACTGTAATACCGTTTTTTTTAAGATAAAGCCTATAATCAAATCCACCAGGGTTTCTCTTGCCTTGAGGCAGCTCTATTATTCCTCTTACCTCGGTTAAATCGCCTTCTTTAGGATAAGTACCACCATACTGCGTTACTAAAATCTTATCTTTGTTTTTAGGACTTAAAACGTATTTTGCAAATCCATCTTTCAAAATGACATTTGAAACAACTCCATCAAATGAAACCAATCTGTTGCTTAAATCATCGTACACACCTTTTGAATATAGTGCATTTTCTCCTAAAGTCAATCCTAAAACAAATACTGCCAGAAGCAACAAGTAAATAGCATTTTTTTTGAACAGATATATGTATATACCGGCAAAAAGAACAACTAAAAATGTTAAAAACAAAAGCACAATATTTATCTCGAGAAACCTGCTTATTATGATGCCTACAGATAATAATACTGCTATGTACAAAAATGGCTTATCCATATCAATTATACGCAATATACTTCAAAAGGCTTGGCTATACTTGCATCATTTATCACTTCTGACACTTCTTTTTCATATTCTTCTATAGAGTGTTGTGGCCAAAGGTGTGTAACGACAAGCTTTTTGCAATGAGCAGCCTTTGAAATCTCTGCTGCCTGTTTTGCAGTAAGATGTGGGCCTTTCTCGTCATTTAGTAAATTGCCATCGCACAAAAATAAGTCGGCATTATTTGCAAAAGAAACAAGCTTATCATTGTAAATCGTATCACTGCTAAAGACAAAGGTTTTATCTCCATTATTGAATTTTACGGCAAATGTCTTAACAGGATGAACCATTTCTTTAAATGTTATAGTAAAATTTTCAATATCAAGTTTCAATGTCTCATCTATGTGTTTGATTTTAAACACATCATTAAATCCTAATTCTTCAATAACTTTTGAAGGTTCATCTGGACAATACACGTTTACAGGTTCATTTATATAACCTTTTTTCATCATTATATCCAACGCATATCTTAAAACCAGCATATCTACCATGTGGTCTGAATGCAAATGGGTTAATATTATGTATTTTAGATCTTTTAAATCATGATACTTTTGGTATCTGCTGATAATACCGCTACCACAATCTACAAGTACATTTACACCATTATCTTCCACCAAATAACCTGAACAAGCTCCATCTGCACCCGGATAAGGTCCATGCGAGCCAAGAATTGTCAATTTCACTTTAATCATCTCCTATCTAATAGCAGGCAATCTTTTAATATACTCATACAAGTCTTTATAATTTCCATGTTCAAATGCTGAAATGTCTTTTGATGTTCTATTAATCAAAAACTCATCCAATAGATATGTCTTAAAGCCAATAGTCCCAGCTATTACATCTTCATCAACATCATTGCCAATCATGATGCAATGTTGAGGCTTTTTCTCGAGTCTTTCTACGATTTCCTTGTAATATTGTATGTAAGGCTTGCAAAAGTGCATGTGCTCATAAGATGTGATAAAGCTAAAGTACTTATGGTCAATCCCTGCCCATCTCAATCTCTCTTTTATGGCTATACCTGGAAAAATGGGATTTGTAGCAAGTACAACGTCATATCCTTTATCAACCAGCAATTCTACACAGGCCTTAGCGTACTCGTTTTTACATACATTAGCTCCAAGGTTCTTATAGTCATTTTCATAGAAATCATTAAAAATCTCCATGATTTTATCCTTTGGGTATTCCACTAACTTCAAAAACGAATCAAAAAAGGCTTCTTCATTTGTCTTATCAGGATCCAAATTGTTTATCATGTCCATGCTGGCTGAATAAAGAGCTTTTTGGAAGTAATACTTATCGAAATAATCTGAGATTTTATTTGAAATAGCTTCAAAATACTCCATGATCATTTTGTCCGTGTCAACAGGAAGTAAAGTGCCATCAAGGTCAAACATCACTGTATCAATCATATTTCTTTCACCTCAATGCAATTCTCATATAAAATAATACATTTTTAAAAAGAAAAAAGCAAGGATATCTAACCTCGCTTTATATCTTTAAAGTATTTAACTTTTGACAACGAAGCCACAAGCACAGAACCAATGATTACGCTTCCTATCCCTTGAAGTATATTTCCTGGAACATCAGCAAGAGCAGCTTTTGAACCGTACATAAAAGCACCACCAATATAATACCCAAGCACCATCCACAATGCAGCTAATACAAAAACAGCTACTTGCACAATAAAACTAAAACTTTTATCTTCTTTTTTCAATAAAACAGCCACAATAAGCCCTTCCAATCCTTTTATGACCAATGTCCATGGGGCCCATAAAGCATATCCTGAAAGAAGATCAGCTAATGCCGAACCAATGCCTCCAGATACGAAACCTGCAAGAGGTCCTAAAATAGTAGCAGAAAGAAAAATAAAAGAATCGCCTATATTTATATATCCTTTCGTGTATGGCGTCGGTATTTGTATTACCATAGTACCAACAGCAATAAGAGCCGTCATAAGTGCGATGTAAACAAGTTTTTTTAAGCTATTTTCTTTCACACTCAATACCTCCCATATTTTTTAAAATTATTATAACATACAATTGTTATAATTCAATAAATACAATATACAAACAATTTATAATTTCTTATAACATGAAACTTTTGACATTAGGCGCAATATGTAATATAATAATATTACGGTTTACGAAATATTAGGGAGGCTGATATAATGGATGCCGAAATAAACTTATTAGAATATTTACTTCGGGAAATCAATCACAGAATGAATCTTGTGACTAGAAATTACTTAAACAATAAAGAAATTACCATGTCTCGGTTTTGGGTCTTAAACAAATTAAGCCAAGATGAAGCAATAACTATGAAACAACTACAGTCGCAACTTTTACTGTCTTCCAGCACACTGACAGGGCTAATCGACAATCTCGTTGCTGATGATTTGGTATACAGGTGGAGAGATGATAAGGATAGACGCCTTGTGTTTTTAAAGCTTACAGAAAAAGGTGCTGTGCTTCTAAACGAAATTTTAGAATACCGCACAAAGATGCTAAAAAAAATAGTCGATATGTGTGATGACAGTATAGACATTGGTACATTGAACAAAAATCTCAAAACCCTATTAAACGCATCAGGTGATGCTGCAATATTTTAAAAAATTTCAAGAAGGTGATTTTATGGACTTTGCAATCGAAATAAAAAATTTAAAGAAAAGATTTAAAGATTTTGAAGCAGTAGGTGGAATCACGTTTGACGTCAGAAAAGGAGAAATATTTGGCTTATTAGGTCCCAACGGTGCAGGAAAAACTACTACCATAAGAATGATAACAACATTGATGCCACCTACTTCTGGCAAAATACTTGTTGCCGGTTTCGATGCAAAAAAATACAGTGCAACAATAAGAAGATACATTGGATATGTGCCACAAGCTCTCTCTGCAGACTCCACCTTAACTGGATATGAAAATATGCTATTTGTGGCTAAGCTTTTAAGGCTTAACAAAAAAGAAAGAGAAGAAAGAATTGATTACATTCTTGACATTTTAAATTTGAATGATGCCAGAAACCGCTTAGTTAAACAGTATTCAGGTGGAATGATAAGAAGACTGGAAATAGGCCAAGCAATAATACACAAACCTGAAGTCTTAATACTTGATGAACCGACAGTGGGACTTGATCCTGTAGCAAGGCAAAATGTTTGGAACGTAATAGATACTTTACGAAAAGAAACCGGTCTTACAATTTTAATTACTACCCATTACATGGAAGAAGCAGAAGCTATATGTGGAAGAATAGCAATAATGAACAGTGGCAAAATTGCTGCCTTAGGAACTCCTGATGAATTAAAATTAAAAACCGGAAATCCAAACGCAACATTGGACGATGTATTTACATTTTTCACAGGAAATCAATTAGAGTCTGGAGGGAATTATCGTGAAACAAGTCAATTACGCAAAAGAATCCAAAGATTCAGTTAAGATGAGTTCTCCTATAAAAACAATTTTAGACTATATTTTGAATTCTTTTACAATCGCAGAAATAGAGATACGAAAACTGAAACATGATCCAACCGAATTACTTACAAGAGCAGTCCAACCAGTTTTATGGCTTCTTATCTTTGGTCAGGCATTTTCCAGAATACGAGCCATACCTACAGGAAATGTCAACTATCAGACATTTATGGCTCCAGGCATTTTAGCTCAATCAATGATGTTCATATCCATATTTTATGGTTTAAGCATAATTTGGGATAAAGATCAAGGAATACTTCAAAAGCTTATAGCAATGCCTGTTCCTCGAGCAGCTTTTGTCACAGGAAAAGCCTTTGGAGCAGGAGTCAGAGCAATAAGTCAAGTAATAATAATATTGTTTTTGGCGTTTTTGCTAAGACTTGACATAAAGTGGAGCATTTTAAACATAGTTATGAGCATATTGACAATTGTTTTGGGTGCCGCATTTTTTTCTTCTTTGTCAATGGCTTTAGCAGCCATAGTAAAAAGCAGGGAAAGATTTATGGGAATAGGACAGGTTATAACAATGCCATTATTTTTTGCCAGCAATGCAATCTATCCAATACAAATAATGCCACATTGGCTTCAAATAGTAGCGAGAATCAATCCTTTAAGTTACGTTGTTGAACTTTTGCGAGGATATCTAATAAATGGCAGTGTATCACAAGCAGGCATTTCATGGATGATACTTATATCTGCCACTGTCATAATTCAGATAATATCAGCAATTTTATATCCCCACATAGTAACATAAAACCGCTTTACACTTGATATGCCATGGTAGAGTAGCAAATGCTACTCCATCATGCAGCATGTCGTGCAAAGCGGTTTAAATTTACCTATTTTTGAAAAATGTCGCTTTTACTATTTCCATAATTACTAAAGGCAAAAGCGATAGCGCAATTACTACATCCCAATCGTATATGTTTATATTTTTTATATCAAAAATTGTATTCAATGGAGTCAATATGACTACAAGCTGAAGGAATATGGAAACCAATAGTGCAAGCACCATGTATTTATTTTTAAATAAGCCCACCTTAAAAACTGATTTAATTGATCTTGCATTCATCGCTTGTGAAAGCTGTGAAAAAGTCAAAACGGCAAATGCCATAGTTCTTGCATTAGTGATATTTTCCCTAAGCCCCAGCAGAAATGCTATAAAAGATACTAAACCTATCATGATGCCTTCGATTGGTATTCTGTACATAAGTCCATCTGAAAAGATGTTTTCATCCTTTGGTCTTGGTTTCTTAGACATTATATCTTTTTCAGCAGGTTCCACACCTAAAGCAAGAGCAGGTAGGCTATCTGTCACTAAATTCACCCACAATATATGAATGGGCTTAAGAGGCATTGGCATACCAGCCAATGTGGCAACCAAGAGAACAAGTATTTCGCCAATATTGCACGATAAAAGGTAATGTATAGATTTTTTTATATTCTCGTAAATGGTCCTTCCTTCTTCTACAGCAGCTACAATAGTTGCGAAATTATCATCTGTAAGCACCATATCAGCAGAATCTTTTGCTACATCTGTGCCTGTAATACCCATTGCAGCACCTATATCAGCCTGCTTTAGCGCCGGAGCATCATTTACACCATCGCCAGTCATAGCCACCACCGCATTGTTTTTCTGCCAAGCTTTTACTATCCTCATCTTATGCTCCGGAGAAACTCTTGCATACACTGATATGTTTTTTACCTTTTCGTAAAGCTCATCGTCTGTCATGGCTTCTAACTCTCTGCCATCTACAGACATATCATCTTTATCTAAAATGCCTAAATCTCTTGCAATAGCTACAGCGGTAATCTTATGGTCACCTGTTATCATGACAGGCTTTATACCAGCATTTTTGCATATTCTAACAGAATCTCTGACTTCATCTCTCGGCGGATCTATCATTCCTAAAAGTCCAACAAATACAAGATCTCGCTCAACATCCTGGCTTTCCAATCTTTCTGGTATATTATCAATATCTTTAAAAGATATGGCCAAAACTCTTAAAGCATCTTTCCCCATATTTTCATTTTCAATTCTAATCTTTGCCTTATCGTCATCGCTCAATTCTAATATTTTGCCATCTTTTAATATGTATCTACACCTTTCAATGACACTGTCAAATGCTCCTTTTGTTATAACCTTATAATTTTTATCATTTGATTTGTGGATGGTAGTCATCATTTTTCGTTCAGAATCAAATGGAATTTCGGCAACTCGCGGAAATTCTCTTTCTAATTCCGATTTTTTGGATACATATTTTTCACACGCTGATACTATAGCGACTTCAGTTGGATCTCCAAAGCTTTTACCTGACTCATCAATAAATGCATCTGTACAAAGTACCCCCTGCTCCAAAATAAATCCTGCTTTGCTGTCATATCTTTTAGTTAAGTCTATCTCTTTAAAATCAACAAAAACTTTCACTACAGTCATCTTGTTTTGAGTCAAAGTGCCTGTTTTATCAGAACATATCACATTTGCACTGCCTAATGTCTCCACCGCAGGAAGCCTTCTTAATATAGCATTTCTCTTTATCATCTTCTGTACGCCTAATGCCAAAGTGATAGTGACTATTGCTGGCAGTCCTTCAGGAATTGCAGCAACAGCAAGGCTTACAGATGTCATAAACATGTCAAATACCGGCCTTTTTTCCATAACACCTATCCCAAATATTATGCCACAAATGATAAGTGCTCCTGTACCCAGATATTTCCCCAGTTGCTCTAACTTTATCTGAAGAGGCGTCATCGTCGTCTCATCATCGTCTAACATCTTCGCTATTTTTCCCATCTCTGTGCTCATACCTGTCTCAGTCACCACAAATGATCCTCTCCCATAAGTTACAACTGTACCCATGTACACCATGTTGTGTCTATCGCCAATATTGAGATTTTTGTCTTTTAACTTGTCAGAAGTCTTTTCTGATGGAACAGATTCACCTGTAAGAGCTGACTCATCTATCTTCAGATTTGCAGACTCTATTATCCTTCCATCAGCAGGCACAAAATTTCCTGCTTCTAAAAACACTACATCACCTGGAACAATATACTGTGACTCTATCTCTACAACTTTTCCATCCCTTAATACACGGGACACTGGTGCAGACAATTTTTTAAGTGCTTCGAGAGACTTCTCAGCATTATTTTCTTGTATCATCCCTAAAAAAGCATTTAACAAGATTATGAATAAAATTATTACTGCATCTGTAATTTCACCCAGAAAAAACGAAATAATAGATGCAATTATCAAAATAATCACCATGTAATCTTTAAATTGGTCCAAAAACATGGACAAAATGGTTCGTTTTTTCTTTTCACTTAAAATGTTGGCACCATACTTTTCTAACCTCTCTTTAGCATTTTTTGATGAAAGCCCCTCCTCAGCATCCACATTTAATTCATTTAAAACCTCTTCTACATCATAAATCCAGCTTTCCTTCATCTTATTCCTCCTTGTTTCTTAATTTATGGTATAAATAAAGACCTTTATTTTGTATTATTCCACAAAATAAAGGTCTCACTCGCAAATTTGCTTAACCAGCCGGGTGTTTCTCACCGTACTGACGACTGATTAACGAAGAGTTACTCCCCTTTAGATTATTATAGCATATTTATTGGACAATATCACCATTTGTGCGATATTTTTTCGATTTTGTAGTACAGTATAGCACGATTAGATCGTCGAGTTTACGGCTTAGGTCAAGAATCATCTCGTATTTTACTTCTTCTTGCTTTATCAAATCATCAAGTTCATCTCGTAAATTGCTAATCTGCTCTTCCAATACAGATATCTTATTGTACATCATTAGTTCCCCTTTTCTAAAAATCGCATATACAATTTTATCATTAGGAACCAAAAAATTCAATAGGATAATGTAGAAATTTCATCTAATTTTTTCCACTAATTTTGACAATTTCTTATATATATCTACTATATCCCGTCCATATTCTATCTCCCAATCTTCACATCCCTCGCTAACTGTCAAAATTTCGCCATTATTAATGCATCTTAATATGTCATCATTTGAAATTTTTTGCTTGATTTTTTCCAACAAATCTTTTAACGATGACATTTCAATGTTTTCCATTTTAGCTCAACTCCTATAGAATATTCTAACTATAGTTATATATTCTATAAATGTTATTATTTTCCTGCATGTTTCTTAAATTTTTTTTAATATTTTGATATCAAGTTAACTGCTTTGTCTAACGCCAATCCCACTTTCTCCACTTTGCCACTTCCTTGGCATGTTTTTTGATTGCCTCCACCACTTCCCTCTATGACATCCAATATCTCTTTGAAAAATGAATTAATATCTATATCGACATCATCTGATCTTGATATGACAATATTACCGCAACCCATAGTGCTACACAAAATACAAATAATCCCCTTTTCTTTGGTAATTATCTGAGACAAAGCTCGCAGTTCTTTCATGTCTCTATCATTAAAAATTTTTGTCACCAACTTAAAGTTTTTTAAATTTACTGATTCTGCGACTAATTTTTCAGCTTCATATTGAAGTATATTATCTCTCATTCTGTTTAATTCCTTTTTTAGCTCTTTATTTTCATCCAATAATTTATGGACTTTTTCTAAGATTTCTTCTTCCTTTGCAGACAGCGTTGTTGTTAAACTATTTATGCAATTATTCTTCTTAAAATAATCATTAAGCGCCCTAAAGCCACAGACAAATTCAATTCTTAAGCCCTTTTTCGTTCTTTCAAATTTTTTTATCTTTACAACCCCTATTTCGCCCAAATTTTTCACGTGAGTACCACCACATGGTGAATAGTCAAAGTCTTTAATTTCTACTATTCTTATATTTTCGTCAACTTTAGGCTTTTTTCTTAAGGGTAATTTTTTCAAATCATCGTCTTTTACAAAGTACGAAATAACAGGTAAATTTAAATATATAAGCCTATTTGTTTCAATCTCGACTTTTTTAAGGTTATCTTCGCTTAGATCGCTGTTGGTCAATGTAATATGTGAGCTATCATCTCCAATGCTAAAGCTTTCTGTTTCTGCATTAAATAACTTATAAAATACTGCTGACAAAAGGTGCTGACCGCTATGCTGTTGCATATTGTCAAATCTCTTTTCCCAATCTATCTCACAACTTACCAAATCATTTTTAGGAGGCGTCTTCAAGGCATGGATGACTTTATCATCTCTTAAAAAGACATTTTCAACTTTTATGCCGTCAATAAATCCGCTATCTGCTGGTTGTCCACCGCTTTCAGGATAAAAATACGTCTTATCAAGTATAACTTCACAATATTCATTAGTATCATTAATATCAATGACTTTTGCAATAAATGAGCTTTTATAACTGTCATAATAGTACAATTTATCCATCTCATATCCTCCTTAAAGTTTAAAACGCATGGACTAGCCATGCGTTTTTTTAATATACCTTTGTTCCATACAAGGTTCTCACATTTTTAAATTCCTCAATGATCTTTTTCGTAATCTCGCCAGGCTTACCGTCACCGATGACTCTCTTGTCAACTTCAGTAACAGGAATTGCTTCCGCTGCAGTACCAGTCAAGAAACATTCATCTGCAGTGTACACATTGAAAAGTGAAAAATACTTTTCCACAACTGGTATTCCAAGTTTATTTGCTATATCTATGACAGTAGCTCTTGTAATGCCACCTAAAGCTCCAGCCGCAGATGGTGGTGTGTATAAAATACCGTCAGATACAATAAAAACATTGTCACCTGTACATTCCGCAACATACCCTTCTAAGTTTAATAAAAGAGCTTCTGGATATCCCGCTTTCACGGCTTCAATCTTTGCCAATATATTGTTAAGATAATTTAGAGATTTAATCTGTGGGTCTAATGTTTGAATGGAGTTGCGCCTAAACGTAGATGTGATAATTTTTAGTCCATTTTGGTACATCTCATCAGGATACAATGTAATCTTATCTGCAATGATAACTACTGTAGGCTTTGAACATTTATAAGGATCAAGCCCTAAATCGCCTTTCCCTCTTGAAACAACTAATCTTATGTATGCGTCTTTTAAGTTGTTTCTCCTTACAGTTTCTAAGACCTTATCGGCCATTTCTTCTTTAGAATATGGTACATCTAAAAGAAGTGCCTTAGCCATGTTGTAAAGTCTCTTTAAGTGATCATCCAATTTGAAAACAACACCATCATACGCCCTTATACCTTCAAAAACACCATCGCCATAAAGAAATCCATGGTCAAAAACCGAAACAGCTGCTTTTTCACTGTCTACAAAATCACCATTTAGAAAAACTACAGGCATTATGACTCCTCCTAATCTATCTAAAATATATTATTGTAGATTATACCACTTTGAAATTTTTAAGTCAATTAAACAAAAAGCCCCGAAAGGGACTTTTCGTTAATCTTATTCAGCTTTAATAGCTCCTGTTGGACATACTGGTTCACATGCACCACAATCTATACATGTATCAGCATCCACTTCGTATTTTCCTGTGCCTTCGTGAATAGCATCTACAGGGCATTCTGCAGCGCAAGCACCACAGCTTATGCATTCGTCTGTAATGATATGTGCCATTGTCATATCCCCCCTTTTATGTATACAGTATATAACTTCAAAGGATATTATATAGCATTTATATTAATATGTAAACACTTAAGGCAAGTTGATTTTTTATAAAATTTTTTTAACACCCCCTTGTCAAAAATAAAAACCCATGCTATAATAAGTTCTGTCAGTTGATGCCGAATGGTGTAACGGTAGCACCGGTGACTCTGGATCATCTAGTCTAGGTTCGAATCCTAGTTCGGCAGCCAATATTTGGCCTTATCGTCTAGTGGCCTAGGACATCGCCCTCTCACGGCGAAGACAGGGGTTCGACTCCCCTTAAGGCTACTTCTAAAAGCACCGCTTTAAAAAGCGGTGCTTTTCTTACGTTTAAAGCTAAGTAAATTTTAGAAGCAAAAACACCATTTATTGCATTTGACTATATACAACGCAATAAATGGTGTTTTACAGTTAAAAATCACTTTTCGCTTAAAAATTTGTGTATTGAAGCTGCAGCTTTTTTACCAGCTCCCATTGCAAGTATTACTGTTGCCGCACCTGTGACAGCATCACCACCTGCAAAAACTCCTATGCGGCTTGTCTCCAATGTTTCTTCGTTGACTATTATTCCGCCCCATCTTTGCTTGTCAAGCCCTTCTGTTGTTGATGTTATAAGCGGATTTGGACTTTGTCCTATTGCTACGATAACCGTATCTACATCTATTATGTGTTCAGAACCTTTTTCTTCTACAGGTCTTCTTCTACCTGATTCGTCTACTTCGCCTAAAACCATATTCACACATTCGATTCCTTTTACATTGCCACTTTCATCACCAATGATTCTTACAGGGTTTGTCAATAACTTAAATATGATTCCTTCTTCTTTTGCATGGTGTATTTCCTCAAGCCTTGCAGGCATTTCTTCTTCAGACCTTCTATACACGATGTATACTTCTTCTGCTCCCATGCGCTTTGCAGATCTTGCTGCATCCATCGCCACGTTTCCGCCGCCAACAACGGCAACTTTCTTGCCTACTTTCACAGGGGTGGGACTGTTAGGGAAGTCATAAGCTTTCATTAAATTAATCCTGGTCAAAAATTCATTTGCCGAGTAAACTCCGTTTAAGTTTTCTCCGGGTATACCCATAAATTTTGGCAATCCTGCGCCTGTTCCGATGAACACTGCTTCATACCCCATATCGAATAAATCATCGATTGTAAGTATCTTGCCTATGACCATGTTTGTCTCTATTTTTACTCCTAATTTTTTCAACGAATCAATTTCTTTTTGCACTATTTCTTTTGGAAGTCTAAACTCTGGGATGCCGTACATTAAAACACCGCCTGGTGTATGAAATGCTTCAAAGATGGTTGTATCATATCCCATTTTTGCAAGATCACCTGCACATGATAGTCCTGCAGGTCCAGATCCTATAACAGCAACTTTTTTGCCATTTGTCGCTGGTTTCTCTATTTTATCTTCTTTATTTTTCATGTGCCAATCTGCAGCAAATCTCTCCAGCCTGCCGATGGCTACAGGCTCTCCTTTTTTGCCTCTTGTGCATACCGATTCACACTGGCTTTCCTGTGGACATACTCTTCCGCATATTGCAGGTAAATTATTCGTTTCTTTTATCTTTTGATATGCACCTTCAAAATCTCTATTTGCTATCAGTTTGATGAACTCAGGTATTTTTACGTGAACAGGACAACCTTCAACACATGGCTGATTCTTGCATTGAATACATCTTTCAGCTTCTTCAACAGCCATGTTTTCTTCATATCCTAATGCAACTTCTTTGAAATTTTTGTTTCGCTGATTTGGCTCCTGCTCAGGCATTGGTACTTTTTTTAGCGACATGTTAGCCATTTAAGATGCCTCCTAACTTGCATTCATGTTCATAATTTTCTAATACTTTCTTCTCCATATCTTTATACATGTTCTGCCTTCTCATTGCTTCATCGAAGTCTACTTTAAGACCGTCAAATGCTGGACCATCGACACAAGCAAATTTTGTCTCTCCGCCAACTGTAACTCTGCATCCCCCACACATTCCTGTTCCGTCTACCATTATAGGGTTCATGCTGACCATAGTTGGTATGTTGTATTCTTTAGTTATATTGCATACCATCTTCATCATTATCAGTGACCCAATTGCAATTACTTCATCGTATTTGTTGCCTTTTTCTATTAATTCTTTTAATACATCTGTCACAAAGCCTTTCCGACTTTTTGTGCCGTCATCTGTCGTTATATAAAGGTTTTCACTAACTTTTTTCATTTCGTCTTCTAATATTACGTATTCTGCGCTTCTGCCACCTATTATGCTATCTACTGAAACTTTCATCTCATTTAGCATTTTTACTTTTGGATAAAGCGGCGCGACTCCAACACCACCACCGATTGCCAAAACTCGCTTCGTATCTTTTGAAAATTCAACAGGTTTTCCCAAAGGTCCTACAAAGTCATGCAATCTATCTCCAACATCTAACGTACCTAATTTCTTGGTGCTCATTCCGACTTCTTGAAATATTATAGTAATCGTGCCTTTCTCCCTATCATAATCTGCTATTGTCAAGGGTATGCGTTCACCCTTTTCATCTACTCTCACTATGACAAACTGGCCGGGTTTTGCCTTTTTTGCCATCAATGGAGCATTTATAACCATCATTTTGACAGTGGGATTCAATTGCCTCTTCTCTAAAATTTCGTTCATTGCTTTCGCACCTCCAAAGTTTAGTAATAAATTATGTCTGGCTTTATACCAGACATAATTTTTCACTTAATGATATATTATATATTTATATAACTAATGTCAAATATTTTTACATTAAAAACAACGAATTGTCTAATCATTTAACAAAATCGTAATAAATTTAACAAAACAAGACATTTTTTTATCAAAGTT
The DNA here is from genome assembly GCF_002102475.1 of Thermoanaerobacterium sp. PSU-2. Lineage (NCBI taxonomy): Bacteria > Bacillati > Bacillota > Clostridia > Thermoanaerobacterales > Thermoanaerobacteraceae > Thermoanaerobacterium > Thermoanaerobacterium sp. PSU-2. The sequence goes on from NZ_MSQD01000006.1 coordinate 87,534, forward strand.
AAAGAGATTCTAAATAAATCTTTTCAATGACAGATTCAGTAGCTTCAACAGGTGCAATAGATAACAATCCATCCAGGGAAGGAGTTGTTTTAGCAAGTTTCACAAGATTAGGAATATCATCTTTCGTAAACCCAAAATCAGATAACTTTTGAGTGCACCCCACATTAAAAAGCCATTCCTGAACTTTTTCTGCAACATGCTCCGCCTCAGCAGGCAGTCCTTTTAAACCAGGAACTATAGGACTATATACATCAGCCAACACTTCTGCTGTAGCTGGATAAATAGCTTTTACAACTGCTGGCAATATTGCTCCAAGTCCTAACCCGTGAGCGATTTCAGGTTTTACAGCACTTAAAGGATGTTCTAAAGCGTGAGTAAGATGTAAAAGGCCATTGTCAAAAGATATACCAGCTAATGCAGAAGCATACAGAAGGTAATATCTTGCCACTATATTTAAAGGATCATTTACAGCAGCAGGAAGATAACGAACAATCAATCTTACTGTTTCCTTAGCCGTAAGAATGCTATATGGAGATGCAACAAGTGTTGTAGCGGCTTCCGTAATGTGATTTAAAGCATCAACGGTAACTGCTATCGTCTGCTTTTTGTCAATCTTTGTCATAAGCGAAGGATCGTCTATAGCATACATGGGGTATAAACAATCATAAGCTATAGCTGGCTTATAATTTTTCTCAGGTATAGTAGCTACTGCAAATCTGTCTACCTCTGTTCCTGTACCATGTGTAAGATTTATAGCTATGATGGGAACAGCCTTGTCAGGAATAAATTTTTGCTCATAAAGTTCTCTTGCATTTTTATCAGTATATTTTAAAAGCACAGCCACGCTTTTTGCAGTATCTATCGGACTACCACCGCCAATTCCAATTACGGCTTTCGCTCCAGATTCACGTCCAATTTTGGCTGCTTCGTCTATCATGTCAACAGTAGGATTTGGGCCAACTTTATCGTAAAGTGAATATTTTAAATCAAGATCATCTAATACAGGTTTTACAACATCCCATGCTCCGCTAGTCTTATATGAGCCTTTTCCTGTTATAAAAATAACATTATTAATGCCATTAATTTTTAAATTTTCTAATATATCCTTTATCTTATGTATACTGCCAACGCCAAAATAAGTCGTATTTTTACAGCGAAGTTCAAAAATTTTGTTAGGATTCACCTTTGTTTCCCACATTTTTATAACCTCCTATTAGTTAAATTTATAACAAATTTCATATTATATTATAGTACCTTTCCATCGAATAGTCAAATTCAAATCAAAAATATCAAAAATTCTTTATCAAAAAAACATAGCTATTAATGCTATGTTTTTAAATTCTTTTATTCTATCTGTTTGATGTTTTGTTGTAATTTTCAAGCGCACTATTGACACTCTTTTCGGCATCATCGAGTGTCCACTCATATTAAATACATGTAACGTTTATGTTAATTTCTTAAAATATTCTCTATAAGTTCAACGTCAAAACCCGCATCTATGTAACCTTGCTTTATTACATTGTAATACCTTTTGCTAGGTTTTCCTACATCATTTCCCGGATTCATTATATATGTCATGGCTTTTATTGATTTGCCTTCGCAAATTGCTTCTACAATCTCTTTCCTATAAAGATACGGATAATCTTCATATTTATCCAAAGCATCCTCGTCTTTCTTTCCTATTTCCCACAAAAGAGACGGTACAAAACTGCCATTTGATGGTTCAATTGTGGCATAGGCAAAACCATTTTTGCCTCTAAATACAAGTTTCCAATTTTCGATTATGGCAGGCCCTATCAGTTGTGCATTTGGACATCTTTTCATCATTTCCGTAAAATTCATATTACTGCCATAAGCCAAATAAAGCTTTCCCATAGGTTCATCTCCTAATTAAGTTTACCGTAAAAGTTATATTTAAACAAAAGTAAGAGAACAGAATATCCTCTTACTTTTGTTTAATGCTTTCAATATACTTTATCGCTTTTTCTATCCTTTCAACAGTCTTCTCTTTGCCCAATAGCTCCATTATATCAAATAAACCTGGTCCAAACGTTCTGCCAGATATAGCAAGCCTTGTTGGATGAAACAAATCACCGCTTTTTATGTTCAATCTTTCTATCAAATCACGGTACGCATTTTCAGTTTCAATTAAATTAAAATCATCTACTGTCTTAAGTGCTTCAACGGCTTCTCTAAGTATGTTTTCGACTCCATCCTTTTCAAAATACTTTTTAACGCCCTTTTCATCGTAGGAAAAATCATCTACAAAGTAGTATGACATAGCATCTGCTATTTCGCTTAAAGTCTTTTCCCTCTCTCTTACAGCACTTACAATCTTTTTTATATAATCATAATCGTATTCATCGCCTATTAATCCTTTGCTAATCAAAAATGGTATAACTTCTTTTGTCAATCTATCTACATCGCAATCCCTTATGTAAATGCCATTTAACCAAGTAAGCTTTTTTGTATCATATATAGCCGGATTTTTAGATACTCTATCTAAAGTAAATTCTCTTACACTTTTTTCTGTAGTAAACACTTCTTCGCCATCTGACGGCACCCATCCTAAAAGTGTGATATAGTTTATGATTGCCTCAGGCAAGTATCCTAAATCTCTAAACTCTTGTACAGACGTAGCTCCATGTCTTTTGCTGAGTTTACTTCTATCAGGCGCCAATATCATCGAAACGTGTGCAAATTCTGGTTTTTCAAACCCTAATGCTTCGTATATAAGGATCTGCTTTGGAGTGTTTGATAAATGCTCCTCTCCTCTTATTACATGGCTTATCTTCATTTCATAATCATCTATTACCGTTGCGAAATTGTATGTAGGCATATTATCTGACTTCATTATGATAAAATCATCAAACGTTGAATTGTCAAACTCAACATCACCTCTGATTATATCGTGCACTACCGTTTTTCCTTCCTTTGGCACTTTCAATCGTACGACGTATTTTTTGCCTTCATCTATGTACTTTTTTACTTCATCAGGCGATAAATTCCTACATTTACCTGTATACATAGGGGGTTTTCCGGCCTTTTGCGCTTCGCTTCTCATTACATCAAGCTCTTCTTTCGTGCAAAAACAATAATAAGCTTTGCCTTGTCGTACCAGCTCATCAGCATACTTTTTATACAGCTCAAGTCTTTTTGACTGGTATACAGGCCCTTCATCCCAATCGATACCAAGCCACTTAAGTCCGTCTAATATGGCCTTCATTGAGTCACCAGTTGAACGCTCTAAATCTGTATCATCAACTCTTAAAATTAACTTTCCATTGTTGTGCCTTGCAAAAAGCCAATTAAATAACGCTGTTCTGGCACCGCCAATATGTAAATTGCCTGTTGGGCTTGGTGCAAACCTAACTCTTACCTCGTTCATATAAACATCCCTTTCCTGCTGTCTATTGGATTTAAAACTAATTTAGATTATACTTTAATATATAATATTTTTCAACAATTGCACATAATATATGGTTACACGACATTAATATTTTAAGGAGGCGCAAAATGAAGGATATAATCGTAAATTTGTTAAAAGAACGTGGAGTAGATATTGAAGACATGGCTAAACTTGTATTAGAGCTTCAAAAAAAGTATTACGATCTAACTATGGATGAGGCAATAGAAAGCTTAAATGCAGTTTTAGACAAAAGAGAAGTTCAAAATGCCGTATTGACAGGCATAACCCTTGACAAACTTGCAGAGAAAAACATGTTAGAAGAACCACTTCTATCAATTCTTAAAAGAGATGAACCACTATATGGGATTGACGAAATCTTAGCCTTAAGCATTACAAACATCTACGGATCAATTGGGCTTACTAACTATGGCTACTTAGATAAAGTAAAACTCGGCATAATAGGAACATTAAATGAACATAAAGATGAAAGGTGCAATACATTTATAGATGATTTAGTGGCTGCAATAGTTGCTGCGGCATGTTCGAGAATAGCTCACTCCATCAAAAGCGGAAAATAGATTAAAAAGGGGCTTACTAAAAATGCCCCTTCGTTTTACCTTTTTTCAAAAAGTTCTCTTGGTATATGGCAATAGCCGTTTGGATTTTTCTTAAGGTACTTCTGGTGATATTCCTCAGCGTCGTAAAAATTTTTAAGCGGCTCGATTTCAGTTACGATTGGCTTTTCATATTTTTTCTGCTCTTCTTCCTTAGATCTTAATATAACATTAACATCATCGTCATCTATATAGTAAATTCCTGTACGGTACTGCGTACCTATGTCATTGCATTGTCTATTTTTAAGTGTTGGATCTACGATCTTCCAATAACTTCTCAGCAAATCTTCTAACGATATAATTTTTTCATCGTATTTTACATAACAGGCTTCAGCAAAACCTGTCGTATTTGTACAGACTTCTTCGTATGTTGGATTTTCCTTATTTCCATTTGCATATCCAACTTTCGTCTCAATTACTCCGTCTATGGTGTCAAAGTAGGCTTGGACACCCCAAAAACATCCACCTGCTAAAACTATTTCTTTCATAGCTACTCCTCCTCATAAGAATCTAATATAAGTCTAACACACTAAATAGCCAAAGAAAAATATTTTTATTTTATTCTTGACAATGTAAACTTCACTTCACCCGCATTTGTCTCAACACTCACTAATTTATATTGTTTTAATGGACTTTCAAAATCCAAAACAGTATTGTAGTTTTTTATAAGATTGTTTAAGTCTTCTCCCGTTATCTCCACACCTTTTACATTAATTGACGTAACTTTGAAATCAATTTTTCCATCATTCACCTCAAAATTTCCATATAAAGTGTAATTATCCCCATCAGATAAAGTAAATCCGCTATCATCGAATATGATCTTTACATTTTTTAATACATCATTATAATTGTCAATCATATTGCTTATTGATTCATCGCTAAATGATGCTGATACCGAATCAATTTGAATATCGAAGTTATCAGGCTGAAGGCTGTTCCAAGGCAGCTTTGAAAAATTATTTAGCAAAAAATCAAGAGATGGTATGCCGCTTTCCACCGACGCGCTTATGTCTAATATTCTTTGGTAATCACTAATTTGCTTTTTGATATTGTCAAGCATTGCACTTTTTTCGCTTTCTAATTTATTTAAAGTCAAAATCGCATTTTTTTGTTCTTCTATTTTTTTCCTCAATTCATCTCTCTGATGGCTTAATGCCTCTTCTTCAGTTTTTTTATTTTTTAAGAGGTAATTTATGTGATCTAATTTGTTGTAAAAGTAATTAGTAATTATATCTATGTATATCAATCTGTGCAAAAGCTCTGATGCGTTGTTTGACATCAGTAAAAGAGATAATATGGTATTTGTACCATTCATGTACAAAAACCTAAACCAACTTTTTATATTATTTCTCTCATTCACGATTTCTCTGCTTATGCCTGATATCTCTTTTTCCATTGAGTCGATTTGTTTTGTGGTATCTGCGATTTCAGAATTGAGTTTTTCCAATAAATTTGATGCTCTTACTTTTTCCATGTCTAAATTAAATAGCTCAATTACGATTTTTTGTTCCTCAACCTGAGCATTTTTTAAATCTGATGCAGGGTCAGAATAAATCGTTTTAATATTTGAAAACAGCAATAGAAATATCAAAAGTATTGACACGTATTTCTTCATAATTTCTCCCCATTATGTTCTATATGGAACAAATTTACATTTCAATCAACTGTTATCTTATCTTTTATTTGTTCAAAAAGCTTTGGCCCAATCCTTGAAACATTCATAATATCCTCTATTCTTTGAAAATTGCCATGTTGCTCTCTAAAATCTATTATGCGCTGTGCAGTGACTTCGCCAATTCCCGGCAGCGTATCAAGCTCTTCTTTTGTAGCAGTATTAATATTTATCTTTCCATTTGTTGCATTGGAACTGCTGGATTTGTCGTTAGAAGCATAATTTTCTCCTATTTTCGGCACTTTTATCATCTGCTCATCTTTTAACTTTTCGGCTAAATTTATATCTGAAAGATCTGCACCATCCAAAGCTCCTCCTGCCATTTTTATAGCATCATCGATTCTATCGCCTTCTCTCATAGTGTATACTCCAGGCGATTTGACAAGACCGGTTACATACACTTTTATTTCTTTGGACTTTTCATTTTCTATTGTTTCACCTGTATTGGAATTGTTTATTAAATTCTTATCGCTTTTAATGTTGACAATATCACCATTCTTTTGAGCTTTACTTTTTTCAAAGATAAAGTATCCTGTCAATAATGAAGCTATTATCAATAAAACGATAATTCCATATTGTTGACTTTTGGTTAATTTAAACATACTCCACCTCTTTCGATTTTGCTATATAAATATTTCTACATTTTTATATAAATTCCTTTTTAAATTTCATATTTTTTTGATATACTAAAATTATAAGCGTATATGGAGGCAAAAGCATGAAAAAAATAGTTTCTATTATTACGGTTATTATATTTTTGATTAATTTTATACCAAAAGTATATGGAATGGAAAATCCACCGCAAATTGTAGGGCCTACAGCGGTACTGATGGATTTCACTACTGGTCAAGTCCTTTACGACAAAAATATGAATCAAAAGATGTATCCTGCCAGCACAACAAAAATTTTAACGGCGATTATCGCCATTGAAAAAGGAAAATTAAATGATGTAGTAACTGTAAATGATGATGTCAAAAATATCGATGGAAATTCTATCTACCTTGTACCAGGAGAAAAGCTTACATTAGAGCAATTGCTTTATGCTATGCTTTTAGAGTCTGCTAATGATGCTGCAATTGCAGTAGCTGACCATATCGGCGGCAGCATACAGGGTTTTGCAAATTTGATGAATGAGAAGGCAAAAGAAATTGGTGCTAAAGACAGCCATTTTGTCAATCCAAATGGATTGCCAAATACTGATCATTATTCAACACCATATGATATGGCATTAATAGCAAGGTATGCGATGAAAAATGCTACATTTAGAAAAATTGTAAGCACTATACATTACCAGATACCGCCTACTAACAAATTTGATAAGCCAAGAGATCTCTGGATTAGTAATAGATTGATAAAGCCCACAAGCTTTCATTACGACGGGGCAGATGGGGTAAAAACCGGTTACACTATTGCTGCTAACCAAGTTTTTGTCGGTTCTGCCACAAGAAATGGCCACAGGTTAATATCTGTAATCATGGGTGATGAAGGCACAAATATATGGACAGATACAATAAAATTATTGAACTATGGTTTTAATAATTTTGACCTTGTAAATCCTTTAGAGCAAAATTCAATCGTAACATACGTAGACATCGGAAAGGTAAAGTTTAAATTGCCTCTTATTGCAAAAGACTCATTCTACTATGTAGTGCCAAAAGGACAAGAAAACAATATTAAGTCATCTATTTCGGTCGATAAAAATATAAATGCACCTGTAAAAAAAGGGACTACGTTAGGCATGATTAATTTCACACTAAACGGAAAACCTATTGGAAGCGTACCACTTATAGCAGATGAGTCGGTTTATAAAAATTACTTAGGAACATACTACAATGGAAATAAAACTACTGTAATTAAAGATTACAGCACAATCAGATCTTACGCTGAACTTTTACTTGGGTTAGCAATAGTGATGATATCAATTCTGCTATGGCTTAAAAAGAGGGCGAGAAATAAATTTATCTTCATAAAATAAAAAGGGTGAACAACCCTTTTTTTATCTATAAAACAATTTTGCAATCGATGGTTTTTTTATGCTTACTGCTTTATGAGGACACAGCTCTTGACAGCAAAAACACCTAATACATGTTTTAAGATCTACAACTGGTTTATTTCCAACCATTTTTAGCGCTTTAGGAGGACAATTTGACACACATATTCCACAACTTTTGCATATATCATGATGAAAAATCGGATACGGCTTTACATGTCTATCTAAATATCTCGATAAAAATGGTGGAATCTTTTCAGTCACGCTAAATCCTCTTAGCGTTGGTATGTCAAAATCATCTATTTTCACATCTTCTATATTCATACCTGCGATTATTATATCTTCCATACGACCCAAACCACGCCTTTGCGCCATAAAAACTGTCGGCACATCTTGATGTTTTAAACCGATGATTGATGTAGCTACTGTATCAAGGGCAAAAACATCATCCGATGAAATAATTAATCCGACTTTTTTTGGACGTCCAGCAGACGGGCCATTTCCTTCCATTGCAACTACAGCATCCATTATCGTCAATACTGGCTTTAAAATTGTATTTATGTCGATCAACATGTCTGAAAAATCTTTCACATCCGGCATTGAAAGGTGATAACCCGCTTTTACAAGCCCTGGTATGGCACCAAACTGATTCTTCACAGCTCCCGTGTAAACCGTCAAACCATGTGTCTTCAATTTTGGCATTGACACAATAGCATCACATTCCATAAGGGCTTTCATGAAAGTAGCTTGTTTGATAATCTTTCCGGACGGTATTTTTACTTCTACTTCTTCTGTGTCATAATTTAATTCAGCACCAGTTCTTGCTGCAACATCTGCCATGCCTGTCGATTCATAAATAGACTTTAAAGCTCTATAAGAAAAAGGCCCTGCTGGACTATCACCTATGACAGGTATAGCTCCAATTGCTTTAATAGCATTTGCAACTGCTTCAACTATTGAAGGATGTGTCGTTACAGCATCATCAGGTCTATTTTTCTTTAAAAGGTTTGCTTTAAGAAAGACTCTCTGTCCTTTTTTTATGTACTTTTCAATCTCACCTAAGTTTTTAAAAGAATTTTCCAATGCAACCTTTACATCATTTTGAGAATAAGAAGGACAATTTTCAATAGACACGGTATACAAGATATACGCCACCTTTAAAAATATATTTTAGACCAAAATATTAAAGGAATGCAGCTTATGCACATTCCCATAATCAATTTTAATATTTGCCAAGGTCATCCCCTACTCTTATCTCATCAAGGTAATTGTATATGGTATATCTGGATACGCACAGTATTTTTGCAACATAGTCTATCGCACCTCTTATCAAGAAAGTGCCTTTAGCATCTAACATCTTAACCATATTGACCTTTTCCTCTTTAGACATAAAGTTGACAGGTTTACCGTAATTCTCTATCGTAGTGTTTACAATGTTCTCCAGCACTTCGTTTACGCTTCCTCCATAAGGCTCAACCGGAGCTTCTTCTCCATCGTTTATTTCGCAGAGATCTTCTAACGTATTCTTAACCATTATATATTCTGAAATGTCGATATTTATGCACAAACATCCTATCGGTTTTCCAGCATCATCTTTAATGTATACAATGGTAGACTTTAGTATCTTTCCATCTCTTCCCTTAGTTTTGAAATTGACTTCGTTGTCAGTTTTATTTGCCTTAAGCGATTTTAGAATAGCTTCTGGTATAGGGTTTCCAATCTCTCTGCCTGTAATATGTCCATTTCCAACAGCAATTGCAGAACTTTGCAAATTTGAAAAATCGTAAAGAACGACTTCACAATTCTTGCCAAACGTTTTGGCGATGCCATCTACAACTGGTATAAAATTTTTTAATAGTGGATGTACTTTTGTAGGCACTTATATCCCCCCTAAAACTTCAAATATAAATTAAACTAATTTAAAGATTAAATAATTTATTGAATACAAGATTACAAAAAAACCTCCCTGCCTTCTCTGCAGGCCACGGAGGTTTATATTAAATTCATTATACTAATCTGATAAAGCATTGTCAAGAGCTATTTCTTTGGCATCACCCCAAAGCCTTTCTAACGAGTAAAAGTTTCTTTCATCTTTAGTAAAAATATGAACTACAATGCTACCGTAATCCATCAATATCCACGTAGCCGAATTGTATCCTTCTATGTGATTTACATATACGCCATCTTCAGCAAGTTTTTCTGAAATTTCATCACATAAAGATTTTACATGAGTTGTAGACGTACCACTGGCAATCACAAAATAATCGGCAACTGTAGTAAGCTCTCCCACATATAGTCCTTTAATATCAAGTGCTTTTTTATCATCCAGTATTTTTAAAATTTTTAATGTTAGCTCAGTGCTTTTCTTATCCAATGTAATACCTCCGAACATAAAATTTTATCAAATATATTTTGTCTTAATTATCATATCATTGCGAGCAATTACTGTTTTCTGGTATAAAAGCTGTCCTTTCTCGATCACATATTTTATTGTTTCGTCTAATGCCATAATTACTGCTTCATCAAGGTTTTTATATGCCATTTCTCTCAAGTTTTCTACTCCATCAAAATTCCTGTTTGGCTCTATATAATCAGCTAAAAATATTATCTTATCCAAAAGCGTCATATCTCTATCTCCGGTAGTATGAAGCATTATGGCGCGTTTTATTTCATCGTCATGTATGCCAAAGTAGTCTTCTATCATATATCCTCCTACAGGTCCGTGAAGCAATGTTGGCGATTTTTCTAAGACGTCATCTATTTGAATTCCGTACTTGTTTGCTAAGGCAACAAGCTCATCTTCTCTTAAATTTTTTGCGCAGTCATGAAGTAATCCTGCAATTTTTGCCTTTTCTACATCTATGCCGTATCTTACAGCCAATTTTTCAGACGTATCCATAACACCTAATGAATGATTAAATCGCTCATCACTTAATAATTTTTTCAATTTATCAGCAAAAAATTCAAAATCCACACTATCAACCTTTCTTATAAAGTCCAGCTTTTTCAATGTACCTTTCTACAGACTCTGGCAGCAAATACTTGATTGGTCTGCCTTCAGATACCCTATTGCGTATGTCTGTGGATGATATGGCTAATGACGGTACAGTTACCTGAAATATATCTTTATTGTATATTCTCTTGATGTAATCAATCTTTTCGCTTATGCTATCGCCAGCATAACCCGGCCTTGTGGCAGCGACAAAATTGCACATCTTTAAAAGCTCTTCAGCGTTTTTCCATGTCAAAATTTCTAGTATGGCATCAGCACCTGTTATGAAAAATATCTGTGTTTCTTCTCCGTATATTTTTTTAAACTCTTTCAGAGTATCAATAGTATACGTGTACCCTTCCCTCTCTATTTCAATAGCAGATACTTCAAAATACGGATTTGTAACGGTAGCAAGGATAGTCATCAAATACCTTATTCTCTTATCAGTAATGTTTCTTTTGACTTTATGTGGCGGATTGCCTGACGGGACAAATATAACTTTGTCCAAATTAAATTGATCTCTGACAGCCTCCGCTGTGACAAGGTGGCCAAAATGTATTGGATCAAAAGTACCACCCATAATGCCAATCCTTTGTAAGTTGTTAGTCATCTAAATATCCTCCACTTGAAATTCAAAAACAATTTTCATACGTAAATTATACAATAATAAACTTTTAGAGACAATATTAGATAAACAGCATATCTTTTATTCATAATACTCGAATTCAAAATCCCTCACATTTATTGCATCTCCATCTTTAAATCCTTTCTCTTTAAGCATATCTATCACACCGGACTTTTTTAATATCATTTCAAAATATCTAAGTGAATTTTCATCTTGAAGGTTTACTCTTTTCAACAATCTATCTATTTTCGTTCCACTTAAATAGTAAACACCATTTTTTACTTCGATTTCAACAGTTTCTTCTTCCTTTGGCATATTGTAGATAATGACGTCTTCTGTATTTTCCTCAACATCTACCTTAAACTTGTCAAGCATCTCTATCGTCTTATCAAGAAGTCCGTCAATACCATCACCTGTCATAGCAGATATTTTAAAGACATCATATCCAAGATTTTTCATCTTTGCAATGATATCATTTAAATTAATCGATGACGGATCAACTGCATCTATTTTATTTAAAACAGCAATTTGCGGAATTTCTTTTAATCTGTCGCTGTACAAATACATTTCATCATTTATTTTCTTAAAATCGTCTATAGGATCCGACATCGGATCTGATACATCCACAATGTGCAATATCAACTTTGTCCTCTCAATATGCTTTAAAAAATCATATCCAAGACCTTCACCTTTATGGGCGCCTTCAATAAGTCCTGGTATATCAGCCATGACAAAGGACTTTCCTTTATGGTATACGACACCTAAATTGGGATATAAGGTCGTAAATGGGTAATTTGCTATTTTAGGCCTTGCATTTGTACATGAAGCAAGCAATGTGGACTTTCCAGCATTAGGAAACCCTACAAGACCTACATCTGCTAATAACTTTAGCTCCAATCTCACATAAAGCTCTTTGCCTTCCTCACCGCTTTCTGCAAATCTTGGAGTTTTTAAAGTTGCTGAAGCAAATTTTGCATTCCCTCTTCCGCCTCTGCCACCTCTCAACACTATCGCTTTTTGCCCAGGTTTTGCAAGATCTGCTATCAACTCATTGGTGTCATCCCTTATTATTTGAGTTCCAACAGGAACTTTAATATATAGATCATCACCATCTTTGCCATATTTGTTATTTCCGCTGCCATTCTCACCACTTTCTGCAACGTATTTCCTTTTGTATTTAAAGTCCATCAAAGTAGAAATATTAGGATCGGTAATAAATATCACATCACCGCCTTTTCCTCCATCACCACCGTCAGGACCACCATACGCTACATATTTTTCTCTTCTAAATGATATAACACCATTTCCACCATTTCCCGACTTTATATAAATTTTCGCACTGTCTATAAACACATCATCACCCACTTTAAATTTATTTCTCTTCTATCTTATTTTTAATAAAATTCATGATACTATCCATATCGCTATTAAATACATTGCGCTCATTGTTGCACTCATCAATGATTTTTTGAATGTAGTCATAAATCTTATCAGACTTACCAAGCTGTGCATATCCTAGCAAAACTTGAAGGTCATTTATGTACTCATGCCTTTTTAAATTTATGTATTTTATCAAAAATTCATCTTCCCGTTTAGACATCTGCATCAGCTCCTTAAGCTAAATTTCGATTTACCTATATTATACCATACATTCCACCACAAAAAAGAAAATCCCGGCTTATGCCAGGACTTCTTTCCTTTTCTCATATACGCTTACCTGTTTTTTGTCTTTGCCTTTTCTCTCAAATGTTACATATCCGTCAATTAATGCAAACAGAGTGTCATCTTTTCCTCTGCCCACATTAGCACCTGGATGAATCTTTGTACCTCTCTGCCTTACAAGAATATTTCCTGCTAAGACAAACTGTCCATCAGCTCTTTTTACACCAAGCCTTTTTGCCTCGCTATCACGTCCATTACGGGTACTTCCCATACCTTTTTTATGAGCAAATAACTGCAGCTTCATCCATCACACCTCCTATCAAAGACCTTTACGTACGCTGGATAGTCTCTTTCAATGTCTTTAAGCCCTAGCACCATCGCATCTACAATGGCACAAGACTTTATAACATCTTCACCAGCACCGTAATCTTCTATTTCAACATACATATAGCCATCTTTTACTTTCTTCTTTAAAGATACTGTGTCAATTGATTCCAATCCAAGGACAGCCGTCTGTGCCACTGCCGTAACACCGGCACATACTATGTCCCTATCATAGACATCATAACCAGCATGTCCTTTAATTTCAAATTTTTTTACTTTATCATCATTTCTATATATACTGACTTTAATCATTTTTACATGATCTTCTCAATCTGAACTTTTGTATATGGCTGACGATGACCATGTTTCTTTCTTTCATTCTTCTTTGGCTTGTACTTAAAAACGATTATCTTCTCACCTTTACCATGTTCAAGAACTTTTGCTTCCACCTTAGCATCTTTAACATATGGCTTCCCGAAATTAACGGTTCCATCGTCCTTTGCCACAGCCAAAACCTTATCAAAGGAATATACGCTGCCAGCTTCACAATCAAGCTTCTCAATATTGAGTATATCGCCTTCTTGAACCCTGTACTGTTTGCCACCAGTCTCTATAATTGCGTACATTAGGGCACCTCCTCTTTACCAGTCTCGCCGGAAACCAAGGTACTTCAATCGAAGTATTTAAACCCGTTCCGAGCGGCTACAAAGTGTATTCTAACACAACAACATGAAAATGTCAATTACAACTGATAATCTACGTAAAATTCATCAGTATCAAGCTTGCTGTTGCAGATGGTGCTTATTTCCACACCGTATTTTCCCATGTACTTTTCTATTATATTGCTTTTCTCAATTATGTTTTGTACTCTGCGATTTGAAGTTATAGTTATTTTTTTAGCATTTGTATTCCTTAAGATTCTCTCTATAGAGCGATTTATTCTAAGTTGCATCATATCGCTTGACACGATACACCCTGTGCCTTTGCAGCAATCGCACTTCTCTTGCAAATATTCGCTTACGTTTGACCTGACTCTCTTTCTCGTCATCTCTACTAATCCTAAACGTGTAAAGCCAAGTACGCTGCACTTTGATCTATCGCTTTTTAAAGATTCTTCAAAAACCTTTAAAAGTTTCTGACGGTCATTGTCGCTATCCATGTCGATAAAATCTACAACAATGATGCCACCAATATCCCTTAGTCTTAATTGCAATGCAATTTCCTTCGCAGCCTCTATGTTCGTTTTTAAAATTGTCTCCTGCAGTGAAGACTTGCCTGTGTATTTGCCTGTATTAACATCTATTACAGTCAATGCTTCTGTCTCATCAATTATTATGAAGCCACCGCTTTTAAGCCAAACCTTTTTGCTTAAAAGTCTTTCTACTTGTTTCTCAATCCCATATAGGCCTACTAAATCTCCATCCTCATATTTTACTGAAATTTTTAAACCTTCCTTTTTTATATAATCAAAAATCCTTTTGTATTCTTCAGCATCATTTACAATTATTTCATCCACCATTAATGATGACAAATCCCTTATGTACTTTGTGATGAAATTTTCTTCTTCGTAAATTAATCCAGGTGAACCGGCAACTTTAGATTTATTCAATATATCTTCATACAATTTGCACAAATCAGCTATGTCCCTTTCAAACTCCTCTTCTCCAACATGTTGCGCTGCCGTTCTGATTATTATGCCTACATTATCCGGCTTGACTCTTTTTGCAATATTTATCAGTTCCATTCGCTTTTTCTCATCTTCTATCCTGTGAGAAATGCCAACATGATCAGAATCAGGCATAAGCACTACATACTTTCCTGGCAGCGATATATTTGTCGTAACTCTCGGATTCTTAAGTCCTATAGAATCTTTTAAGACTTGAACAATTATATCTTGTCCAGGTTTCACATATTTAGTTATTGAGGAACTTGATTCAGGAATTCCTTTAACATCATTCACAAATAGGTACGCATTTTTATCTATTCCTATATCAATGAAAGCACTTTGCATACCTTTTATAGTATTTTTTACTTTTCCTTTGTAAATATTTCCTACTATGCTTTTTTTATCAGAATTCTCAACATGATATTCAATTAACAAGCCATCTTCCAAATATGCCACTTGATAAAATTTATCGCTTATATCAAACAAAATTCTCTTCAAGCAAAACACCTCAATTTAAAATAAGGTTTCTTCTGTCTACTAAGACTCTCTCCACATCAAAAACATGCCCTAAAAAATCATCAAGAGCTTTTATAACATATATAGGTCCTGGAGAACCTTCAGAAATCTTTAGCTTAACGTATAGAGTGATTTTGCTGCCTTTTGAATCAAGCATTTTAAGATCCAAAATGTAATTTTTTAAGTCAATGACCTTACTGCCACTTTTTGACTCTTTTTCTATAAATATCTCACTTCTGCCTAAAAATCTTGTAATTTCAAAAGCAAGGTTAGTCACACGACTCATCAAATATACATCTACAGTGTACTCAGCTTCTTTCACCTTGTTTGACAGCAAATCCTTATCATCGACAATATAGCAATCGATGATCTCTAAACCATCAGGCAATGCTTTGTTTAAATCGTCTTTAAATCTTTTAGGATCAATTTCGCCTTCTACCACTACATCGAAATAGTCCCCATGAGTTGTGGCACCCATGCTAAGCGCTGGCCCAAAAGATATCAATGGATGTGGATTGAACCCTTTTGACAGTGAAAATTTTATTTGCGCCCTTCTCATAGCCCTTTCTATAGTCCTCATAAGGTCTAAATGAGAAATGTACTTTAAATCCCCATCTTTTTTAAATTTAGCTCTAAGCTTCAAAGCATACAACTCCTTCATCAAGATCTTTTATACCACATCCTGTACAATGCAACCTGCAATCGCCTGTAAGTTTTCCTTCAATGGCTTTTTTGTATTCCCTTTTAAGATAATCTTTCCTTACGCCTACGTCCACAATATCCCAAGGAAAAACTTCATCAAAATCCCTATTTTTATAAGCGTAAAATTTAGGATCCACTCCGACGCTCTCAAATGCTTCCAGCCATTTATCAAATTTAAACTGCTCATCCCAACCATCAAACTTACATCCACTTTCCCATGCTTTAATAATTGCTTGTCCTACTTTTCTATCTCCTTTAGAAATTACAGCTTCTAAAAAGCTCATATTTGGTTCATGCCAGTTGTAACTGAATATTTTTCCTCTAAGAAGCTCTTTTAAATAATTTTGTTTATTTATTATAGAGTCCATATCGTCTTGAGGATACCATTGAAATGGTGTAAATGGCTTTGGCACGAAAGTTGAAGTGCTTACAGTTATCTTAAGACCCTTTGTGCTGCCATTCACATCTTTGTATACATCAGCTACTAAATGAGCGAGATCTGATATGCCTTTTACATCTTCCATCGTCTCAGTTGGAAGACCTAACATAAAGTACAACTTTACGCTTTTCCACCCTGCCTTAAATGCTTCTTTAGTAGAATTTACCAAATCTTCTTCAGTTACGCCCTTATTAATGACATCTCTAAGTCTTTGTGTTCCAGCTTCAGGTGCAAGTGTAAGACCAGTCTTTCTGACTTTTTGAATCTCATTTAAGAGATTGACAGAAAAAGCATCTATCCTGGTAGATGGCAACGCTACACCAGTTCCCATATCTTTGTACTTCTCTATAAGATCATATACTAAACTTTCTATCTGCGAATAATCGCATGTACTCAAAGAAGTCAATGAAATTTCTTCATATCCAGTTGATTTTATCAATTTATCAGCTAACTTCAACAATGTTTCTTTTGACCTTTCCCTTACAGGCCTGTAAATCATACCTGCTTGGCAGAACCTGCAGCCTCTTGTACAGCCTCTAAAAACCTCCAGAACGATTCTGTCGTGGACAATATTTATAAACGGTACAATCTGTTTGTCTGGATGGTATGTCTTATCTAAGTCTTTCACAATTCTCCTCTTTATTACCGCAGGTACGCCTTCTTCAATAGGCTTTATGCTTTTGATAGTATTATCATCATTGTACGTTTCTACATATAATGATGGGGCGTAAACACCTTGAATTTTAGATGCTCGCCTTAAAAAATCTTCTTTCGGTACATTGTCCTTTTTACAAGATGCTACCAAATCTAAGATTTCATTTATGATTTCCTCTCCGTCACCTATGACAAACAAATCAACAACATCAGACAATGGTGCAGGATTAACTGCACAAGGTCCACCTGCTATAATCAGAGGATATCCTTTCCTATCCTTGCTTCTTATTGGAATTTTAGATAAATCAAGCATGTTCAATATGTTTGTGTAGCTTAATTCATACTGCAAAGTAAACCCTATTACATCAAACATATTAAGCGGCGTTTTTGTCTCAAGTGAAAAAAGGGGTACGTCCTTTTCTCTCATTAGGTTTTCCATGTCCACCCATGGTGCAAATACCCTTTCACAATATGTGTCATCTCGTTCATTCATCAAACTATAAAGTATTTTAAGTCCAAGGTGGGACATGCCAACTTCATACACATCGGGAAAAGCAAATGCAAACCTTATTTTAACTTTATTTGCATCTTTAATCACAGAATTTATTTCACCACCAGTGTATCTGGCAGGTTTGTTCACTTTCATCAGCAAATCATCTATCTTGTTTTTTAAATCTGACATTGTTACCTCCTATTTTACCTTGCTTAAGATTTCGCCAATGGGTAAGTAAAGTCCATTTTCAATGGCAAAATCAAAAAGCTCTGTCTCTGTAAGTCTTTTTTTCTCTTTCAAATTTTTATCCAACACAACTATTATATGATATTTTAAGGGCAAAAAACAATTGATTATTTTGATTAATTTTTGATCATCCATTACTGCAATCGTCCTGACATTCATAATTCCTCTTTTAAATAATTCTTCTTTTTTGTATATTAAATCTCTCAAGTTAAAATACTGAGATAGTTTTCGTTCATTTCTGGCAGATATTATGAGAAATACAGCCATAGTAATCAATACATAATTTTTATTCCCATTTACAAACATAAGTATACTGCCGTACATGAGCAATAAAGATAACACGTATGAAATCTTGACTGCTACGTTATTAGCTCTGGTTAGACCTATGAAGTTGGACAAAACAGACTTTAAAGCTCTTCCTCCATCTAAAGGCACACCAGGCAGAAGATTAAATGCACACATCAGAACATTTATCCTTATAAGGTAGTCCAATTGAGTACCTATGGTTTGGCTTACTATTATAAGCATCATGATAAAAACGGCATTTGACAAAGGTCCCGCTAATGCGATGATGATTTCCAGATCAGGCCTTATAAAAATCTCACTATCGAAAACAGCCGCTCCGCCAAAAGGGAATATTTCTATCTGAATCATATTTATGTTCAACTTTTTCGCCACCCAATAGTGGCTTGCTTCATGTATGGCTACAGTCAAGATTATATCAACAAGTTCAATGTAGAGACCGGACAGTACAAGAAGCAATATAAAAACCCACGTAAATGGGTTTATCTTTACTTTAACATCGTCAATTTTCATTTTTGACATCACTTATTGCTGAATTAAAATCTATTTTTGATTGTGGATCTATCGGCTTTCCGTTTTCCCATATTTCAAAATGCATTGGAGTACCTTTGTTGCTGCTAACGTCAACTTTTCCAATTGTCTGACCTTTAAGCACTTTATCTCCAACTTTCACGTCTACTTCAGAAAGGTATGCGTAAACAGAGCGGACGTCCCCATCGTGCTTTATTACAACCACTTTACCCCAATCAGGGTTAGAATTATCCGCTATCATGACTTCTCCATCCAATACAGCAACTACTGGCTCATCGCTGGATACGCTTATGTCAATTCCATCGTTTTTCACTTCTTTTGAAGTAGAAGAATCTACTTTTGTGCCAAATGTGGATACCACAACTCCATCAACAGGTCTTACCATTCCACTACTTACAACTTGAGCTGTAGTATTTTTTGAATCATCCGTTTTGTTTGAAAACACTTTTACAACGTCGTCTTTTAGCGAAGGTATACTGCTCATTACCAGTTTAAGCCCTTTTTTAGTATTTTCATAGTTAGAATTATAATTAAGGACTGATTTCACTTCGTCTACAGTTTTATTTGTAGCTGGAACATTTATGGCCTTAAAAAGCATGACTACTCCCAAAATCAAAAGACAAACTATCAATTGGTTTTCCAGAAGGCCAAAATACTTTTTAAAATTGCTGATACGATTTTTTGAATAGCTAACAGATTGCCATTTGTTAGGTTTCATAAGATAAACCTCCTTTGCTATATTTATATTACATAGAAAGGAGGTTTATGATTGTTTTATTTAACCGCATCTCTCCATTCCAAAAATCCTGCATCTAAACCTTTTATCAACACTTCCGCGGTAGCCAAATTTGTCGCAAGAGGTATGGAGTGAACGTCGCAAACCCTTAAAAGAGCCAGTATATCAGGCTCATGGGGCTGTGCAGTTAATGGATCTCTTAAGAATATGACTAAGTCCATATTGTTTTCTGCAATCATTGCGCCAATTTGCTGATCACCACCCATAGGGCCTGGCAAGAATTTATTGACTTTGATGCCAGTAGCTTCCTCTACCAGTTGACCTGTAGCACCTGTAGCGTATATGTTGCATTTTTTTAATATTTCTTTGTAGGCAATGGCAAAATCTACCATTATAGATTTTTTCATGTCGTGTGCAATAAGAGCTATATTCAATCAAATCATCCTCTCATTTAAAAATTAATCTTTCGCCTTCGCATTCCAATATTTAGCAATAGTCCAATAGCAATCATATTTGCAACCAGTGAACTACCACCATAGCTCATAAAGGGAAGCGGAATTCCTGTAATTGGCATAATTCCTACAGTCATACCAATGTTTTCAAATATGTGAAATGTAAACATGGAAATTATTCCTACAGCTATCAAGTAGCCGTACTTGTCCTTTGCCATAACCGCAATTCTAAAGCATCTATAAAGCATATAAGCGTACAACAGTATCAAAGCTGTAGCACCAATGAAGCCTAATTCTTCTCCTACAACCGAAAAAATGAAATCAGTCCAAGCTTCTGGTAGATAGTAAAGCTGCGTCTGACTACCGTTGTAAAGGCCTTTCCCCCAAAACATACCGGAGCCTATTGCTATCTTAGATTGTATTACATGGTATCCTGACCCCATCGGATCAAGATTTGGGTTTATAAACGATAAAAGTCTGTTTCTCTGATAAGGCTTTAAAATCTTGTACGCTACAGGCATCATAGCCATACCCATCGCAATAAGCCCAGCAAACACCTTTGGTTTTACACCAGAAATAAAAAGCATCCCTATAAAAATAGCTAAGAAAACCAGCGCAGTACCGAGATCCGGCTGTAGCATTACAATCACAAAAGGAATGAGAACGTGAATAAGTGGATTCACCAGATCTTTGAAAGTCTTGATTTCACCCATCTCATTAAATAAGTTTGCTAATGTCAACACCAGCGCTATTTTCGAAAACTCTGACGGCTGAATATCAATTGGCCCTATGTGAATCCAGCTCTGAGCACCGTTACTTACTTTACCGATAAAAAGAACGGAAATAAGGACTAATATATTTAATACGTAGATTACCTTTGAGAGTCTGGCAATCTGATTGTAATCAAAAAGCGTTATGGCAAATAAGAATGCCAATCCAAATAAAACAGCTACAATCTGAACAATCACATTTTTGTATGAACCAGTCTCAACCGCATGTGAGGCACTAGAAATGACTACAGCGCTAAATGCGCATATCAATAAAACAGTAATCAGCAAAGCAAGATCAAAATTCTTCCACAACTTCTTGTTAAACATCAACTTCTATTTCCCTTCTATAGTGAGTATTCATTACTACAATAGTATTATATCATACAACATATCATTTAACTATACATTTGATTATGGATATAATTTCACCAAATTTAAAATAACCGGCTTTTCACCGGTTATCTTAAATTTTTCTTCATCTTTTTTATGGGAATATTTGCATGCAATGCTGGAACAAACGTATCATCTGTCTTTCTTTCTTTTGTTATTTCAACATTCAAGCCATCCTCATCTATCTCAACATAATTTGATATTACATTCATTATCTCGCCTTTTACCATCTCTAAAAATTTTGGAGAGACATCGGCTCTGTCATGAACAAGCAATAACTGCAATCTTTCCTTTGCTACGTTTTTACTGTTGCTTTTTCCTCCAAACGATTTGAATAAGTCCATCCATTACACCTCCTGAAACTACCTATTGGATGAAATTTTAAATAAACTTTTCAATCTGTCGATTAAACCATAATTTGTGTCTAAGTTTATTATCGGAACATCTTCTCCAACCAATCTTTGCGTCAGATTTCTGTAAGCCTGTCCAGCCAACGATTTTTCATCTACAACTATTGGCTCTCCCTTGTTTGTAGATATGACTATATTTTCATCATCAGGAATAACGCCTAATAGATCTATTGCCAATATATCCATGATGTCATCAATGTTCATCATGTCGCCTCTTTTTACCATGTCCATCTTTATCCTGTTTATGATAAGCATGTGATCTCTTACATCAGAGGCTTCCAAAAGGCCTATGATTCTATCAGCATCTCTTACCGCTGATACTTCTGGCGTTGTAACAACTAATGCCCTGTCAGCACCAGCTATAGCATTTTTAAAGCCTTGCTCAATACCTGCAGGACAATCAATTAAAATGTAGTCGAAATCTTGCCTCAGCTCATCCGTAATTGCGCGCATCTGCTCTGGATTTACGGCTGTTTTATCTCTTGTCTGCGCCGCTGGCAATAAGTAAAGCCCATCAAACCTTTTGTCTTTTATAAGCGCTTGTTTTAAGCGGCATTGGCCTTCTACTACATCAACTAAGTCGTACACTATCCTATTTTCCAATCCCATAACTACATCAAGATTTCTAAGACCTATATCTGTATCTACTAATGCTGTTTTAAATCCTTTCATCGATAGATATGTACCAATATTAGCTGTTGTTGTAGTTTTTCCAACTCCGCCTTTCCCAGACGTTATTACTATGACTTCGCTCATTTCCTTCACTCCATTTCTCATTTCTTCTAATTGTTTATTTTACTATATTTTTCCATACAAGTAAAGTGGTTTAACTATTATCTTATTTTTTTTAACTAAAGCAATTTCTGGATACAATGCCTCAATATCATTATCGGGTGAACGTGAAATAATGTTAGATATTCGAAGCTGCATCGCGTTTATCTTAGACGCCGCAATTATTGAATCAAGATTTCCAGACATACCTGCATGGGCGATTCCTCTCAAAGTCCCCATAATTATTATGTTGCCTGACGCTTGTACAATTCCACCAGGGTTCACATCACCTAATATAACTAAATTTCCGTAATACTTAACAACTTGACCTGATCTTACAGTGCCATTGTAAAATTTCGTCATACCTTCTTCCAAACCATCAAATATATCATTTTCACTTGTAACATTTTTTAGATGCCTTTCCTGAATCTTTTTAAACCTTACATTTACACCGTAATTTTCTAAAACAAAGTCCTTTAATTCATCTAAACTTTTTTCATCTACGCTCAAATTCCGAAATTTTACCGTAAGCTGTGCACCTTTAAAAAATGTCAGTGACCGCTCTATGCGATTTATTATCTTTTCTTTTAAGGCATCCATATCAGAAACATCTGTTGCTATTATCACAAGTCCATCTTTTGAACCATGGATCTTTACATAATCATTTAACATTGTTTGCCCTCCCAATACAGTCTTAATTATAATATTCTCCACAACTTAAGTTTTTCCTTCTTAAAAAAACAAAAGAGGACAAAAAATCCTCTTTAATGATTAATGATTGCTGGCATTTGTATTTGACGCTGTATTATTATTTGAATTTGTAAAGCCAAAATAAGCATCCATTATGTCTCTACCTACTTGAGCTGTATATGCGCCAGAACCCCCCTGGTATATAAGTGCTGTTACCAAAATCTGCGGCTTGTCGTATGGCGCAAAGCCAACAAACCATGCATAGTTCTGCATGACTTTCGTACCATGTGAACCTACTTCAGCAGTACCAGTCTTGCCACCAACAGGTATTGGAAAATTAGCAAATGCTGCACTGGCAGTACCGCCTTCTTCTGTGGCACCTTTCATTCCCAATTTTATAGCATCCAAGTATTTCTGAGGTATATTTATCTTGTCTAATACCTCAGGCTTTTCCTTTTCGATTACCTTCCCATCAGGGGAGACAATTTTGTCGACCAAATGCAATCTGTATCTTGTTCCTCCGTTTAACAATGTTGATAAATAACTTGCAATCTCTATAGGCGTAAATTGATTGCTACCTTGACCTATGGATGCGTTGGTAGTATCTACCAAAGTCCACTTAGTCGCATCCATCAACTGCCATATGGTCATCTGCAATTTAGGATCTGTTATTCCCATTTTCTTAAGCTGTAAAAATGTGGAGTAATCGCTAAAATTGCCTTTGTCAATTAAGCTTACTATCTTATCGTACTGTTCCTGTGTTATCTTGCCATTTGGATTTGAGTCAGATTTAACCATCGATTTTAAAATCGACAAATTGTAATCTCTTTTAAATTTCTTACTGGAAATTATTCCAGTCGTTTCATAGAGTTCTATGCCCGTCTTTTGATCTAAGCCCAGCATGTGAGCATACTCGTCAATTTTGTCTATACCCATTCTACGGCCCATCTCGTAAAAATACGTGTCTGTAGAATACTTTATTGCGTCTGATACATTTACTGCACCCTGCGTCCTTCCGTATTCGCCGTACAGCCAGTTTTCTTGGCCTGTAGGAGCATATATACCTGTATCAACATACTTTTCATTTACAGTCGTTACACCAGATTCCAAGGCTGCCAACGCCGTTACCATTTTAAATGTTGAACCAGGAGGTGCTGCACCTTGTGTGGCGTAATTAAATATAGGACTTGGGTCAATAGTGGCATTCCTCGGCTTGAACAGTTCATTTACAATGCTGCTGGGCGGATTGCCTGAAGCAAATATATTTGGATCATAACCTGGTACACTGGCAAGAGCTAAAATTTCACCTGTATTTATATCTGTAACAACTACTGCACCGATATTTGCCGGTAGGTATTCACCATGTGGACCTCTTTTAGTTTGCCTTATGCTTTCCATGGTCCTCTGCAATGATTCTTCGGCAACCTGCTGCAACTTTTCATCTATCGTAAGGTACACAGTATCTCCAGGTTTAGGACTGATCTCATCTAATTTTTTTATCAATCTGCCATAATTGTCTACTTCCACTTGCTGTTTACCGTCAGTTCCCCTTAGGTACTTCTCCAAATAGCTTTCAAGTCCATAATGCCCAACAAGATCTGTTATTTGATAGCCTTCTTGGCTGTATTTTTTCCATTCCTCAGCAGTCATGCGGCCTATATACCCTAATGTCTGCGACAACAGCGTCTTAAATGGGTATAACCTTATTGGCTTAACTTCTATTATGACTCCAGGCAAATCCAAATGATTTTCCTCAATCTCTGCCACCGTCTGTTGGTTGGCATCGGTAGCTATCTCTACAGGCTTGTACTGTGTATACCCTTGTTCTAACATCAGCTCTTGAACAGCCATTATGCCTCGAATATCCTGTGGAGACAGCGATTTTGATATTTTGAATTTATTTATCAACATCTGCCATGCTTCACTGGCTGTAGCATTTGAAGGAATGTTGTTATTTTTCTTCCACTGCAATTCCCTTTGTCTTAAAACCGATTGTGACACATTGCTTTCATCAGGATTTTGAAAATTGAAATAAGGATTGTTGTTGCTGTCTAAAAATATAGGCAAATCGTCTTTATACTTTACACCATTTTTATTGAGAATGTTTAGCAATTTTAAAATGACATCATTTAGATTAACTCCTTTAGCATCGCTTCTTAGAAGCTCTACAGAATAGCTGGGCCTGTTTGTAGCAAGCTTTACTCCGTTTCTATCTACTATATCTCCTCGAGGTGCTGTGATGATTATGGATCTTATGGCATTGCCTAATGACTGCTCTTTGTAGTAGTCACCTTTTATAAGCTGCAGATAAACTAATCTTCCTATAAGGGTAACAAGCATCAAAGCTATTACCCATCCTAATACATTGAACCGTTTTTTCAAACCTTCATTCAATTTGACCACCTAAACTTTAAAAAAAAATTTTTTCGATTTAACAAAACTATTAAACCGCACTATATACCTGTATATGAAAATAGTTATTATGGAATTGTAAACCGACTGAATTATTACTACATTTAACAAATACGATGGATTTAACTCATATTTCATGAGGAGCATGGAAAAAATCATGATAAGATTGTAAAGGATCGTTCCTAAAAATACAAATACGAAAGCTACAAATGTACTTTCTCTAAAGACATTTTTGCTAAGTATACCTGTCAAATACGCCACAATAAGAAGCGAAATTGTCACAAAGCCAATAGCGTTGTTAAAAAGCACATCTACTAAAATTCCACCAAAAAGGCTTAAAGTGATGCTTTCACCAGTGCCATTTAAAAGAGAAAAAGCAATAACTAAAATTAATAAGGCGTCAGGTTTAACGCCTAATATAGCAATGTACTTCATCAACGTAGCTTGAAGAATTATTGCAAGTATAATTAAAAGGTATTTATAAATGCTCCTCATTTTAACCTCCGTAAACCTTCCAAATGTCCTAATCAGTTTCCAGTCGTCTTCATGTTTGTCACAACCTGCACAAATTCCAATCTTTCAAAATCGGCCTCTGGCTTTATAACTGCCTGTTTCAAAAGAGAACCTTCATCTTTTTCTACTTTTTCCACCTTGCCTATTATAAGCCCTCTCGGAAACATGCTCATATCGGATGTTGTTATAACATCGCCTTTTTCTATTTTAGAATCTATTGGTATATATATCATGTTTAGATTTCCATTAGAATCTCCCCTGACGATGCCGTTGTCCCTTGTCCTTACGTCTAAAGCACTTACCGAACTATCCACATCAATTATAGATAAAACTTTCGACCAATTATTGCCGACATCTGTGACTATGCCAACCAAATTGCCTTTCTCATCCAAAACTGCCATTTTAGGCTTTATTCCATTGTCTGAGCCGACATCAATATTAAATGTATTAAACCAGTTTCCAGGATTTTTGCTTATTATATTGGCAGGCTTTGTCGTTATATTCGTATTATTATCTTTAAAATTAAGCATGTCTCTCAATCTATTGTTTTCGTTTATATACTCCTGAAGCATGATGTCATTTTTGCTCAACTTAATTACTTCTTTTTCTAATTCAGCATTTTTTGCTCTAAGTGTTCCAATCTCTTTTATTGAAGTGAAAAAGTTGGAAATACTGTTACCTATTGAATTAAAGGCCTTTTCCACAGGAGATAAAATACCGCCTATAGCTGATTCAATAGGTGTCACATTGCGTCCACCGCCATAAGTATATGCCATGGCGGATATAAGTGCCACGGCTATAACTATAACAAATATAAATTGTTTATTTTTGAGAAATCGTGGCACTTTACCACTCCTCTCAGTTTAACTTGCTGGTAGGCGTTAAAACCCTTTTAAACAGAGAACTTTCTTCTAAAATCTTCCCTGTTCCTAATGCAACACAATCCAATGGCTGATCGGCAATTTGAATCGGCATACCTGTCTCTTGCCTTATAAGCCTGTCTATGCCGCTTAATAAAGCGCCACCGCCTGTAAGCATTATACCTCTATCCATAATATCTGCAGCCAACTCTGGCGGAGTTTTTTCAAGTGTCAATTTGATAGCATCTAATATGCTGGAAACAGGATCTTTTAATGCTTCTAAGATTTCTGTCGATGTAATTTTTAATGTCTTTGGAAGCCCTGATACCAAATCTCTTCCTCTTATGTCCATTGATTCTTCTTTCGCCTTTGGAAAAGCTGATCCTATTTGAATCTTCACTTCTTCTGCCGTTCTCTCACCTATCATCAAGTTGTACTCTCTCTTAATGTAGTTTATTATTGCCTCATCCATCTCATCTCCGCCGACCCGCAGTGACTTGCTGGTGACTATTCCACCTAAAGATATGATAGCTACATCAGTAGTACCACCACCTATATCTACAACCATGCTTCCTGTAGGTTCTTCTACAGGCAAACCAGCACCAATAGCTGCTGCCATCGGTTCTTCCACTGTATGAGCTTCTTTTGCACCTGCCTGCAGAGATGCTTCTATTACGGCCCTCTTTTCAACTTCTGTAACACCGGATGGAATTCCAACTATTACTCTCGGTCTAAATAAGCCCTTCCTCGGATTTACTTTGCCAATAAAATGATCCAGCATCATCTTTGTTATGTCAAAATCTGCGATTACGCCATCTCTCATGGGCCTTATGGCTACGATATTCCCCGGTGTTCTTCCAACCATTTTTTTAGCTTCTTCACCTACAGCCAAAACTGTATGCGTGTCATTTTTTATAGCTACCACAGACGGCTCTCTTAATACAATTCCCTTTCCTTGAACATAAACAAGTGTTGTTGCAGTTCCAAGATCAATACCTATATCCCTAGAAAATCCTTTCATCCTTTTTATAACTCCTTCCTTATTTATCAAAATCATAATAGCCTTTTTCTTTTAAACTTATACCTATTCCATCACCAATAATAATGTGATCTAATACTTTTATTCCTATTAAATTGCCACCTTTATAAATCCTATCTGATACTTCTACATCTTCTCTACTGGGAGTGGGATCACCGCTTGGATGATTGTGAACCATTATTATAGAAGACGCTGACCTTTCGATAGCAGCTTTAAATACCTCTCGCGGATGAACTATAGAAGTATTTAAACTCCCTATTGAAACAGTGTCAACAGCAATTACCTTATTTTTTACATTAAGCAAAACCACTTTAAAGTGCTCTTTATTTAAGTATCTCATTTCATCCATAAGCAAACTTATCACGTCGTCAGGTTTCTTTATGATATAACCGTCACTGTAACCTGCAAGGGCTATCCTGCGCCCCAGCTCAATAGCAGCCTTAATTTTTGCGGCTTTTGCCAATCCTATGCCTTTTATCTCTGAAAGCCTTTCGACACCTGTGTCTAACAGATATTTAAGCCCGTGGCCTTCGCTTAAAAGCCTTTGTGACAGCATTATAGCACTTTCATCTTTATTTCCCGTCCCTATAATTATAGCCATTAGTTCGGCGTTTGACAATACAGATGGCCCGTACTTTATAAGTCTTTCTCGTGGTCTATCATCTTCTGGCAAATCTTTAATCGTTACGCGAGATTCCTCTCCCATACATTACCCCCCTAAAGCAAATGCACGTTAAATTCTCTCGATAAAATATCATGTAACTTCGATATAGGAAGCCCTACTACATTGTAGTAGTCGCCATTTATCTTATCAACAATAAGCGAGCCATAACCTTGTATGGCATATGAACCTGCTTTATCAATGTACTCACCTTTTTCTATATAACTAAAGATCATTTCATCGCTTAAACTTTTGATGTAAACATCTGTCTTTTCATATTCTGTAACTATTTTATTCTGTTTCAATGATATGACTGTAACACCAGTATAGACTTGATGCCATCGCCCTGACAACACCTTTAGCATATTAAATGCATCACTTTTATCTTTAGGTTTACCAAGGACAATTCCATCAGCAAAAACTACTGTATCAGCTCCTATAATTAAAAAATCACCACTTAATTTTTCTGCGACGAATGATGCTTTTTTTCTGGATAAATCCATGACAATCTTCTCTGGTTCTTTTTCATCTGTCACTTCTTCTACGTCACTTATCATTACAGAAAAATCCACACCAATATTTGATAGTATTTCTTTTCTCCTGGGTGAACCAGATGCAAGTACAATTTCCATATCTGCATACTCCACTTTTGGTTTTATCTGTTATCTTATCTTGTAATACGAAAATATAGCAATTATAAGTCCTATTACAGTTCCCAAGTTGAACCTAAAAGCCAACAGGAACGATACTTTTATAAAATTTAGGTCGATATTTATTGGACTGTTCATTCCTATCATCTGTTGGTACGAAAAAGCATGAACGTACTTAGCAAGAAAGTCTCCAACAAATCCACCAAAAAGAAGACCTACTAAAAGCAAAAAGCACAACGTACCAATTCCCTTGCTTCTCTTCATCTTCCCACTCCTTCTGTTTATTTTCTCCCAAATCACTTATTTTAAAACTTTTCCTTTTAATTATAACATAAATATCTTGTATTTCGACATAATCTAATCTTTTTTTAATATGTTATTTATGGCAAAAAAAAATCTCCCTAAAGGGAGATTTTTAATCATTCATGGGATAAAGATCTTTCTTGCTATAGGTTGTATGAAGCAAATGATGCGATTTTTCCCCCAATGGGCTTATTAAGAATTCTTCGTACAACTTTGTTATCATTGGATTTTTGTGAGACTTTCTAATCGGCAAGTCTTTATCTGCTTCATATATAGCTTTTAATCTACTTTTCCTTACCAAATCTTTTTCATTTGGATTGTGTATAGGCTGTCCACCGCCCATTATGCAGCCGCCAGGACATCCCATGACTTCTATGAAATGATACTCTGCTTCGCCGCTCTTTATCTTATCTAAGAGTTTCTTAGCATTTCCTGTACCATTTGCTACAGCTATTTTTATTTCTTTTCCGCCTATATCAATTTTTGCTTCTTTTATTCCTTCCAATCCTCTTACTTCTTCGTACTCAAAATTCTCAATATCCTTGCCTTCAACTATATCTGCAACAGTTCTTAAAGCCGCTTCCATAACACCGCCTGTAGCGCCAAATATGACACCAGCACCAGATGATTCGCCAAGCGGATTGTCGTATTCGCTGTCAGGCAAATTGACAAAGTCTATACCTGACTGTTTTATCATGCGAGCAAGCTCTCTCGTCGTCAAAACAGCATCCACATCTTTCATGCCGTCTACTATCATTTGAGGTCTGTCTATCTCATACTTCTTGGCAGTGCACGGCATAATTGATACGACGAAGATATCCTTTGGATCTATACCTTCTTTTTCTGCAAAATAACTCTTTATTATTGCACCCATCATCATGTGAGGTGATTTGCAAGTGGAAAGATTGTCTATAAATTCAGGATAATACCTCTCACAATAGTTTATCCATCCAGGGCTACAGGATGTTATCATAGGAAGCTTGCCGCCTTCGTTAAGCCTCTTTAAAAGTTCATTGCCTTCTTCTATTATAGTTAAATCTGCAGCAAAGTCTGTGTCAAATACTTTGTCAAATCCAAGCCTTTTTAAAGCTGACACCATTTTACCTGTGACTATTGAACCATAAGGCATTCCAAACTCTTCGCCAAGTGCAACTCTCACAGCAGGCGCTGTCTGAACCACAACGTATTTCTTCTCATCCAAAAGCGCATCGTAAACCATCTTCGTATGGTCTTTTTCGTATATTGCTCCAACAGGGCATGCCTCTATACACTGTCCACAGCTAATACATGGTGATTCATTTAGACCTCTGCCAAATGACGGTGCAACGATAGTCTTAAATCCTCTGTTGACCATGCCTATGGCGAAAACATTCTGCACATTGTTGCAGGTAGCAACACACCTTCTGCACAATACGCATTTATTAGGATCTCTTACGATGGAAGGAGACGACTCATCTTTTTGATATTTTATATTTTCGCCCATAAACCTTATTTCATCTATGCCAAACTTTCTGCTTAAATCTTGCAACTCACAGTTTCCGCTTCTTACACATGTAAGACAGCTTCTGTCGTGTGCAGACAGTATAAGCTCTAAATTAGATCTCCTTGCCTCTCTTACACGAGGAGTATTCGTGTATATTTCCATTCCGTCGCTTACAGGATAGACACAAGATGCCTGTAAATTTCTAACGCCTTTTATCTCAACAACGCATAGCCTGCAAGCACCTATTTCGTTTATCTCTTCAAGGTAGCATAATGTCGGAATCTCGATGTTTGCGTATTTTGCAGCTTGCAATACTGTATAGTTAGCAGGTACTTCTGCAGGAATTCCATCAATAGTTATTCGAACTTTATCCATGTTTTGCACTCCTTTCATTACTATTTCTTGTATATAGCATCAAACGGACATTTATCCATACATGTTCCACATTTTATGCATTTATCTTGATCTATTACATGAGGCTGCTTTATTTTTCCAGATATAGCGTTTGTAGGACAATTCTTAGCGCATATGCCGCATCCTTTACATTTATCTGGATCAATTCTAAATTTCAGAAGTGCCTGGCAAACACCTGCAGGACATCTTTTCTCCTTTATATGTGCCTCATATTCATCTCTAAAATATCTTATAGTAGAAAGAACAGGGTTAGGAGCTGTTTGGCCTAATCCACACAAAGAAGACGCCTTAATGGAATTAGCAAGAGTTTCAAGTTTCTCAATATCTCCTTCTTCGCCTTTTCCTGATGTTATCTTATTAAGCAGTTCCAACATTCTTCTCGTACCTATGCGGCATGGTGAGCATTTGCCACATGACTCATCAACAGTAAATTCCAAGAAGAATTTTGCGATATCAACCATACAGTTGTCTTCGTCCATTACGATAAGTCCACCTGAACCCATCATGGAACCGATATTAAGAAGTGAATCATAGTCAATAGGTGTATCTAAATGCTCTGCAGGAATACATCCACCAGATGGTCCACCCGTCTGGGCTGCCTTAAATTTCTTGCCATTTGGTATACCGCCACCTATTTCAAATATGATCTCTCTTAGCGTTGTACCCATCGGTATTTCTACCAGACCAGTATTGTTGATCTTTCCACCAAGAGCAAATACCTTTGTGCCTTTAGACTTTTCAGTGCCTATACTTGCAAACCATTCAGCACCATTCAATATTATCGCAGGAATATTTGCATAAGTTTCAACGTTATTTATAATAGTCGGTTTTTCCCACACGCCTTTTACAGCAGGAAATGGAGGCCTTGGCCTTGGCTCACCGCGTTTTCCCATGACAGAATTTAAAAGTGCAGTCTCTTCACCGCAGACAAAAGCACCTGCTCCAAGCCTTATCTCTATATCAAAGTCAAACCCAGTATTGAAAATATTTTTACCTAAAAGTCCGTACTCTCTTGCTTGATCTATAGCAATTTGAAGCCTCTTTACTGCAAGAGGATATTCAGCCCTTACATAAATATAACCATGGTTAGCACCAATTGCATATCCTGCTATAGCCATAGCTTCCAAAACGCTGTGAGGATCTCCCTCTAATACGCTTCTATCCATGAAGGCACCAGGATCACCTTCGTCAGCATTGCAAACGACGTACTTAGGCGTCTCTTTTTGGTTGTAAGCAAATTCCCACTTTATACCTGTAGGGAAGCCACCGCCACCTCTACCTCTTAATCCTGACTTTTTGATTTCCGCTATAACTTGCTCTGGAGTCATCTCAGTCAACACTTTTGCCAATGCTTTATAGACATCAAATGCAATTGCCTCTTTTATATCCTCTGGGTTTATAAGTCCACAGTTTCTTAAAGCAACTCTCTGCTGTTTCTTGAAAAATGCTGTTTCCTCTAAAGGCTTAATTCCTTCCTCTGTGACGCTTTCTCCGTAAAGATACTTTTTAACAACTCTTCCTTTTAAAAGGTGTTCTTCCACGATTTCTGGAACATATTCTTCTTTGACGCGGCTGTAAAACACGCCTTCTGGATACACGACAACAACCGGGCCCAATTCGCACAGTCCAAAGCATCCAGTTCTTACAACCTGAACCTCTTTGTCTAAACCTTTATTTGCAATCTCTTCTTCAAAGCATTTTGCTATTCTATCTGAATTTGACGATGTACATCCAGTACCACCGCACACCATAACATGTGATCTATATAACATCTACAGCCCTCCTTTATTCAACACTACTAATAGTCCATTCTTTAATCGGATGTCCATTAACTACATGTTCCGCAACTATCTGCCTTGCCTTGTTTTCATCAACCTTTATATACGTAACTTTTTCTTGTCCTGGAACATAAACATCCACCATAGGTTCATATTTGCACATGCCAATACAACCAGTCTCAGCAACAACCACATCCGTAATATTTCTTTTGCCAAGCTCATCCAATATAGCCATCATAACAGGCCTTGCACCAGCGGCTATGCCGCATGTAGCCATGCCGACAGTGATCCTTATGCCATTCCGATCTTTACGAAGATTTACCTTTTCCAATGTCTCTTTTCTTATCTTTTCTAATTCCTCTATAGATTTCATATTTACACCTCCATGACACAATTTATGTTTTCTTCAAGATACTCAATTAACCACTGCAATACAGAAGGCTCTGTAATCTTTACGCCGTTTAGCAATTTTTTAATATCCAAAGTATTAAATGAAAATTTTCTACCATCTGATATAATTTCAAACAAAACGTCAACATCACTATCAGAGACTATAAGCGAAATTAAAGTAGAAGGTATATCGCCAATTGGAATCAAATCGATACTTGAAAGTTTAAAAGTCCCTTCCACATAAGTGCCAACGCCCTTTTGAGACTTTATTTTTGCATCTCCGCCGCATTGAAGGGCTAATTCTTTAAAAAATGGCAAACCTAATCCGACTTTTCGCTCTTTCCTCGTTGTTGTAAATGGATCAAAAGCTTTCTCTAAAAGTTCTTCGTCCATTCCACATCCGTCGTCTTCAATACTTAAACGCATAAAATCCTTTTTATGATCAATTTCTAACTTGATCGATATATTTTTTGCACCGGCTTTTATGCTATTTTGAGCAATATCTAAAATGTAAAGCGACAACTCTTTCATATCTAGTCAAATTTCTTCAATATATCTTCAACATCGTCAGGTGTCAATCTGCCAAAAACTTCTCCGTTTATCATCATTACAGGTGCAAGACCGCAAGCGCCTAAACAACGAGTGGCTTCAAGAGAAAACTTGCCATCACCTGTCACATCACCTACGCTTATGCCAAGCTTCTCTTTTAATTTGTCAAGAACCATCGCGGAACCTTTTACGTAACAAGCAGTACCAAGGCAAACACCGATTTTGTACTTCCCGGACGGTTTTAATGTGAAGCGGGAGTAAAAAGTCGCAATGCCAAATATCTCTGTCAACGGTACATTCATTTCTTCTGAAATAAATTGCTGAACCTCTATAGGCAAATAGCCAAATATTTCTTGAGCTTCATTCATGACAGCAATTAAAGAACCGTCTGTATCTTTCAACTGGTCTATAACTTTTTTTAACTTGTTTATATTTTCTTCACTGAATTTTTCGTAGATTGCCTGCATCTAATACCCTCCTTTTAAAAAAATCTTTAAAATTGCAAAATAGGACATAATTATTATACCATATGTTAATTATTTTTTTAACAGGTAAAAATAAAAATTTTTTTATTTTCTGATAAATCCCGACTAATTTGATATGTTTTCTTTACTTGCACATCCAGTCAACTACCATATCCAAGTCATCTAAATCAAAGCAATTTACCCTTTCGCTTATATGTCCTAAATGATGAGCATCAGAAGAAGTGAGCACTTTATACTTTTTTATACATTCATCTACAATGCGATTGTCAATCGATGTCGAAGACACTTCGACAGTTTTAAGATTTGGTATATCTGGTATAAAACCGAGATTTGAAATGATGCTGTAAGAAGTGCGATTTATGTGAGCAGGCACAACAGCACCAATGCCATCCATCATTCTAAAGATTTCATCAACAGAAAAGCTGCTGGAAGATAGAAGCAGCTTTTCTGCTTCATCCACAATATTGTCGTCTTTATCCATAATCAATTGATTTCCAAAAAGATATTTGTTATTTTTTACGCAGTCTAAGCTGTTATAAATCATTTCGCCAAAATTCAAACAGTCAAGAATATCAAAAAAATAACATAACACATGAACTTCTTCCTTTGTCTGAACTTCTATGCCTGGTATAAACTTTATTCCCTTTTGCCGGCATAATTCATGGACGGCTTCTACATTTTTAGTTGAATTGTGATCTGTCAAAGATATTACATCAAGCCCTTTTATTAAAGCCATATTGACGATATTATTAGGCGTCATATCATCGTCGGCACATGGCGATAATGATGAATGAATATGCAAGTCATAGTAAAACTTCATTTAATCATCTCGCTCAATTTAATCGCTGCTTCATATGAACTGCCATTAAACGCTATAACAGGTATGTTCTCATCATCAGCCTTTTCTTTAGCATTTTCATCAAGTTTTTCGCCTTCACAGATGATGATGCAGCTTATCTCTGTCATAACAGCAACCGCAATCACATTCACATGCGTCTGAATCGTCACCCATGCACTTCCACTTTTCACATGTGACATAACAAAGCTTAATAAATCACACACATAGACATTGCTTACTTCCTTTTCTATGCCTCCCTCACCCGCTACCAAGGTAAATTCATGGCTTAATATATCCTTTACTTTCAAGGTTTTACCTCCTTATCACTGCCTATTACAGGCGGAATTTTAATAGAAAGCTTGTTTATTTCTTCTGCCAGTATTTTTATCCTGTCTTTTAGTTTAAAGATACAATCATATTCGCTG
Source organism: Thermoanaerobacterium sp. PSU-2 (assembly GCF_002102475.1). Taxonomy (NCBI): domain Bacteria; kingdom Bacillati; phylum Bacillota; class Clostridia; order Thermoanaerobacterales; family Thermoanaerobacteraceae; genus Thermoanaerobacterium; species Thermoanaerobacterium sp. PSU-2. The sequence goes on from NZ_MSQD01000006.1 coordinate 123,391, forward strand.
GCAAATCCTTTTACTATATCTTCTGCAAGAGCTCTACACCCAGGAGAACCACAAGAACCGCAATCAAGTCCTGGCAAACTTTTGTAGATTTCATCAATTGAGTTCATCATGTCAATAGCTTTGTCTATGTCTTCATCTAAATTTAAGACATCGCTTTTTTTAAGTTTGACATTTAGCATAAACTCATTAAAATCAACTTCTATATATTTTTTTGTAGCTTCATCCTTGTTTAATTTTTCTTTCAATTTCATTATCCTGTTTCTAGCAACAAAATTATTTGCGACAGTCAAAGGTCCTCCTACACATCCACCAACACAAGCAAGACCTTCAAAAAAATCAATGTCGTCTAATTTTCCTAATTCAATATCCTCCAATACACCTATGACATTTTGAATTCCATCTACAAAAAGACAATTTTCCAATGATGTACCGTATGATTCACCGCCAGCATTTGCCCATCCGACGCCTATCATCGATGAAGTATGATCGATTTTCTTCTCAACAAATTTTCTTTTGTCTAATATCATGCTGTAGACATCCCTCATAGAGAAAACACCATTTATATACGACTTTTCAATGCCTATAGGATTTTTTACGCTAGTGACTTTTGCAGCACACGGCGATACGAAAAACACCCCTATTTCTTCATCTTTTAACCCTGTTTTCTTTTTAGCTTCATCTCTGGCAATCTTCCCAGCCACCTCAACAGGCGGCATTATGTCTAAAATGTTATCCATCAGCGAAGGAAATCTCTGTTGAATAAGCCGGACAATAGCAGGACATGCGGATGATATAATAGGTCTTTTGTAATCTTTCGTCTTTACTATATTCCTCGTTATATACGATACGATGTCAGCAGCATAAGCAACCTCAAAAACTTCGTCAAACCCGCATGACTGCAAAGATGTCAGTATGTCACCTATTGTCATGTCTTTAAATTGTCCGTAAAGAGAAGGCGCAGGAAGAGCGATTTTATACTTGTAATTTTCCATCATGCCTATATCATCTGTCACCACGACTTTAGCATGATAAGGACACACCCTTACGCACTCTCCACAGTCAATACATTTCTCTTTTATTATCTTTGCCTTTCCGTCTCTTACACGTATCGCCTCAGTAGGACATCTTTTTATACAATTGGTACAACCTTTGCATCTATCTCTATCAAGAGTCACAGAATGAAAATACATTGAAAACAACCACCTTAGAATTTAAAAATTAATCGTCATTACGATCTTCGTTCCGCTTTCATCGTGATTAACTATTTCCATAGTGTCGGCATTTCGCTTCATGTTTGGAAGACCCATTCCTGCGCCAAATCCCATCTCAATCACCTCTTTTGGCGCTGTGGAATATCCTTCTTTCATAGCCAGCTCTAAATCTTTTATGCCAGGGCCTGTATCCTCAGCAATTATCACAATCTTGTCAGAATATATTTCAAAATGCATCTTGCCTCCGTAAGAATGAATGACTATATTCATCTCGGCTTCATAAGCTGCAATTGATGCCCTTCTAACTATGTCAGATGGTATTGAAAGCATAAGCAGCGTCTTTCGGAACTTGCTTGACGATTCTCCTGCGGATGAAAAATCTCTTGCTTTGACATCAAAATCCATTGTATACGGCTTCACAATTAAAATTCACTCCCACAATTAAGTCCATTTTTATATAAAAGACCACAAGCGATAAAAAGCGGATAATCTGTCTTCATAATTACTATCGATGCGGAATCTGCCATTTTTAAGATCTCAGGTCCAGGCTTTTTACCTCTCACAAAGACGATGCACACTATATCGCCTAAGACCTCCGCTGTCCTAACAACTTGAACATTTGTAAGTCCTGTTAAAAGCAGAGATTTTTCATCTTTTGAAGCCAAAACATCGCTCATCAAGTCTGCACCACATGCCGTGTTTACTTCTTCAGATAATCTATCATGGCCGCAAAGCACTTCCGCATTTAATATTTCTTTCACTTCCTCAAGTTTCATGCTACACTCCCCTATTTTAAAGAACTCATGCTGTCATAATACTGTTTTATGGAATCCATAAGAAGCTTCTGAGTTAACCTGTAAGCATTTCCGTCATTTAATTCAAACGATGTCTTTATATCGCTAAAATTGTTTAAAATTTGACTATTAATCGCCTTTGTATCATCTAAAATCTTTTTTAAATTTTCATCTATATTTATATTATAAGTCATATTGCTATACTTTTTAAAGTACTTTTCTGTATCATCAATATCTTTTTCGCTGACAGTTCCAAAAGCTATTTTATACGAAAGCTGTGATAAATGTGACAAACTGTTTAAAAAAACATTTAACCTATCAATTACTTCCTTTACATTCTTTTCTGAATTTTTTTCATAATATACCTGATAAACAGGTCCATAGTACAAAGCCACAGATGAATTAATGCCACTTTTATTAAGCTTTAAGCTGAAATCATCGGCATCTTTTTTGTCCATAAATTGTCCCAAACACAAAATATAATTTTCACCATCTTTAAGGATTTCTCCGTAGATCCCTTTCATGGTAAGCAAATTCAAATTATATGAAGCATCTTTTTCATCGCTGTACTGGCCTATTTTTACAACGTAATAATTAAACTGTGGCACTTTCACAGAATAAGAATAAACATTTTTTTCAGACAGCTTAGCCAGATATGGCTTTATAGCATACTGAGAAATTGCAAATCCTATTCCGATAGATGCTACTATTGATAAAGCCAATAGCAATATAACCCTTTTAAAACCTAATCTTGCATTTTTCTTGTTTTCTTCATCTGTATACACATAAATCACCTAATTATATATTCTACACCGATCACTAAAATCCTTTTTACAAATCATTCATTATTTGAGACTATATTCTCATTTTTTAAAACGAAAAAGGATTTTTAAATTTTATGTCGAATTATAAAAAATATGAGGAGGTTTTTGAAAATGGACTATGTAGATTCGATCATCGAAAGCAGATTTAGCGATATACAATCGCGATTGCCTGTAAAAATAAACCTCGTGGATAAAAGCAATTCATTTCAGAACATCTTAAATGAATTGATAAGCGAAAGCACCACTTCAACTGAAGATATAAAATCAGAAACAATTGATTTTAATAATAAAACGCCAGATATGACTGGCGTATCAAAAGACAAAATAGAAAGCTATATAGATGAGGCTTCAAAAAAATACGGCGTCAGCAAGGATTTGATAGATGCTGTCATAAAAGCCGAATCAGACTACAATCCTTATGCTGTATCAAGTGCAGGCGCAATGGGCCTAATGCAGTTAATGCCGTCAACAGCTCAGTATTTAGGTGTGACAAATCCTTTTAACCCAGAAGAAAATATCGATGGTGGGACAAAACTGCTGAGCCAATTGCTTAATAAATACAACAATACCGCATTGGCTTTAGCAGCATACAACGCAGGAGAAGAATCCGTAAATAAATACAACGGCATACCACCCTATGAAGAAACCGTAAACTACATAAGCAAAATACTGAATGATACATCCGATGGTTCAAAATAAAAAAGGGGGTCATACCCCTTTTATTGTTTATATTTAGCATTTTTATACCTTTGTTGCGAGCTTAATATCTTTTTTCTAAGTCTTATACTTTTAGGCGTAACTTCCACAAGCTCATCATTAGCGATGAATTCCAAAGCCTCTTCAAGAGACATCTCTCTTATAGGTGAAAGTCTTAATGCCTCATCTGCAGTAGCAGAGCGCAAATTAGTAACATGCTTTTTCTTACATACATTGACATCTATATCGTCACTTCTGGAGTTTTCACCAACTATCATGCCTTCGTACACTTCGACGCCTGGACCTACAAAAAGAGTTCCTCTTTCTTGTGCATTGTAAAGTCCATAAGTCGTTGTAGTGCCAGCTTCAAAAGCCACTAAAGACCCTCTCGATCTTGTAGGTATATCCCCTTTGTACGGTTCATAGTCATAGATTATAGATGTCATTATCCCATTTCCCTTGGTATCAGTAAGAAATTCAGAGCGATATCCTATGAGGCCTCTTGTCGGTATCTTAAATTTCAGCCTTAATGTACCAGGTTTTAAAGTGTGCATATCCATAAGCTCTCCTTTTCTTGAGCCCATCTTTTCCATGACTACACCCATGTAATCTTCTGGTATGTCAATAGTAACAAGCTCAATAGGTTCGTGCTTGACACCATTTATCTCCTTTATAATCACAGATGGCTTAGATACCTGAAGCTCATATCCTTCACGCCTCATAGTCTCTATCAAAATGGATAAATGCAGCTCGCCACGTCCAGACACCTTAAATGCTTCTGTCGTTTCTGTCTCCTCAACCCTTAATGCTACATTCGTTTCAAGCTCTTTAAAAAGCCTTTCTCTTAAATGCCTTGATGTTACGTATTTGCCTTCTCTACCTGCAAACGGACTCGTATTTACGCCAAATGTCATGGAAATGGTTGGCTCTTCTATTTCAACAAAATCTACAGCCTCTGGCTTTTCTGGGTCGGCTATCGTCTCTCCAATCTCAATGTCGCTTATACCTGATACAGCTACTATATCACCTAATTTAGCATCATCAACCTGCACCCTTTTCAAACCTTCATATTGATACAGATTGCTTAATTTAACATTTTGCAAAGACCCATCTCTCTTGCATATTGCCACATTTTCACCTGATACGATTTTACCTCTAACCACTTTTCCAATGGCGATTCTTCCAATGTAATCATCATAGTCAAGTGTGGTAACAATAAGCTGCAGTGGATCATCTATATTACCTTCTGGCGCCGGAATCTCTTTTAAGATAGTATCAAAAAGAGGACGCAAATCTACTGATTCATCCTTTAAACTTAACTTAGCAATGCCTTCTCTGGCAGAAGCATATACTACAGGAAAATCAATCTGATCATCATCAGCACCCAATTCAATAAAAAGATCAAGGACTTCATCGATGACTTCCTCTGGCCTTGCATCAGGTCTATCGATTTTGTTCACAACTACTATAGGTTTTAAATTAAGCTCTAAAGCCTTGCTTAATACAAATCTGGTCTGAGGCATTGGTCCTTCGAAAGCATCTACAAGCAATAATACACCATCAACCATTTTTAGTACCCGTTCTACCTCGCCGCCAAAATCAGCATGTCCAGGCGTATCGACTATGTTTATCTTTACACCATTGTACCTTATGGCAGTATTCTTCGAAAGAATAGTTATTCCTCTTTCTCTTTCCAATTCATTTGAATCCATTACTCTTTCTTCGACTTTCTCATTCTGTCTAAAAATGCCACTTTGCTTAAGCATTCCATCTACTAAAGTTGTTTTCCCATGATCAACATGCGCTATTATAGCTACATTCCTTATATCGTCCCTTACAAACCCCATTTAGGTTAACTCCTTCCATACAAATGCAAATTTTATACAATATATAATGATATATTAATATGCTTAAATAGTCAACAAACTATAAATATCACCTAAAAATGCATCAAAAAAAGACACATGAAAGTGCCTTTTTGTCTTTATGCATATTTACTGTATAACTCTTCTGGCTGTAGCATAATGAGCGCTGTAGTAGTCTTCATACAAAGAGCTTATCATGACTTTTCCAGCACCAGATGAAGCGTGCATAAACTGTCCATTTCCTATGTATATCCCAGCATGGTTTATTATGCTGCTCCCTAATGTCTTAAAAAACACCAAATCTCCAGGCTGCAAATTAGCTCTGTCAACGTACGTACCTACTGTAGCTTGATCATCAGCTACCCTCGGCAAAGTAATTCCGACGCTTTTAAAGACGTATTGAGTAAAACCGGAACAATCAAAACCCGATGGAGATTCACCACCGTAAACATACCTCGTTCCTAAAAACTCTTTTCCAAAGTCAATAAGCCTCGAGGCAATGCTTCTATCAACATCACCCCTTGACACCGTACTTGAAGACCTTAATGAAAGGTACTTGCCGTATATCCAGCCCACAGTTCCATCTGAAAGTTTTATGTTGTACCAGCCATTATCCTGTCCAATCACTGTAACCACATCGCTATAGTTTAACTGTGTAATAACCTTTGACGACAAGCTTCCGCCATTTCTGACATTTACACCGTTTCCAATGACAACGCCACTTCCCAGATCTGCTGCATAAATATGTGTAAGCATCGAAGAACCCACCATCGTCATACCGAAAACGGATACACCAAAAATAAATTTACCTAATTTGCTATTCATAGCTAATCTCCTTCCTTTTGCCTCCGGAGTTAGTTGACGGGTGCGGGATAGAAGGTACCCCTACTGCATATGGCAGATTAACCCCAAACATGAAAAATCCTCCGTACCTAAATAGGATTCGGCAAGATTGCTAATATGTACAAGTTTCTTTTATTTTATCAAAAACGACTAATAAAGTCAATGTTTTCATAATAATTTTTTAAGATTTTTTTAATAAACTCTTAATATATTTTATAAAAAATTTATAAATTTGTTACAATCTCTATAAACAAGCGGCTTATTGTAGTATAATTTTACTTGATGTACGAAAAGGAGGATATAAATGAGCCAAATAGTCATACTTCAAAAAATCGCAATAAGCATCATCATAATATTTTTTGGTTACGCAGTAAAGAAAATGAAATTTTTACCTGCGGAAACAGGAAAAGTCCTGAATAGTTTTATAATCTACATAACATTGCCTGCCAGCATCGCAAAAGTTTTCTTGACTACAAAAGTAAATACAAACTTATTCGTTTTGACATTATCAGGCTTTGCTTTTGGTTTCATCACTTTTATTATAGGCTTTTTAGCCTTTAGAAACGCAAATTTAAAAAGAGAAACAAAAGGTACTTTGATCATATCTCTCTGCGGATACAACATAGGTCTTTTTGCTTTCCCGTTTGTCCAACAAATCTATGGCAACAATGGTCTTTTGCACATCGCAATGTTTGACATGGGAAATTCATTTAATGTCTTTGGAATCGCATATATCGCTGCATACGCATTTTCTCAGAGTGATAAATTAGATCTGAAAAAAGTATTTAAAAAGATCTTGTACTTTGTACCTTTTGACACTTATATAATAGCCTTCCTTTTGAATATCATGGGTGTTAAATTCCCAAGTTTAATCGTCAACCTGGCAGAGCAAATTTCGATGCCGAATACAACATTAGCTTTGTTTGTAATAGGGTATTTTCTTGATTTTAATTTAGAAAAGGATGAAATTTTATCACTAGTTAAAGGACTTGCCATAAAATATGCGCCAGGCATAGCACTGTTTTTTGTCTTGCCTATGTTTTTCAATACTGCATCGATGACAATTAAAGCTATAATGTTAGGGACCATCATGCCGACAGCGCTTGTAGCAGTCATATATTCTGATGAGAGAAATCTAAACACCAAACTGGCATCGATCTTTATAACGACAACGACGATTGTTGCGATTGTATTCATGTCAATTATAATGGTAAAATGGCATTAAAAAAAGCCTTTTGAAAGGCTTTTTTATGTAAAATATTTATTTTCATTTTGGTGCGGAGGGCGGGACTTGAACCCGCACGGAAAACTCCATACGCCCCTCAAACGTACGCGTCTGCCTATTCCGCCACCCCCGCGTCACAATATCGTCAGCACATTAGTCATTATATAATGTTTTTTTGTTTGTGTCAATACCTTTTTGCATAAATTGCGATTCAGTAAATATTATATAGACAAGTATGAATTCATGCCTGTCTATATTATCCTTTTTAATTTTGCATTCTCTATCCTTCCAGGAATTCGGCCTCTTTTTGCAATAGGTTCTCCTTCTACTTCTTTAATATCCATCGTCATGTCTATAGGAGATGCATCTGATATATAGCTGCCAACGCCAAATGCATCTGCACCGCTTAATGCAAGCTCTTTTATCCTTTCTGGTGTAAGCCCACCAGACACAATGATCTTGACATTGTCAAATCCTTTTTGATTAAGCCTCTGCCTAAGCTCATACACAAGGCTTGCCGTTACGCCTCCTCTCTCAGACGGCGTATCCAATCTTATGCCATACAACCTATCTCCTAAAAATTCAGCCACCCTCAATGATTCTTCAATTTCATCTTTAAATGTATCTACTAAAATAGTTATTTTCTCATCTTTAGGCGTTATCTCACTGTAAGCTTTAGCTATAGTAAGAGTGTCGCCAGCTATCAGAAAAGCCGCATGTGGTACTGTCCCCTTTGGCTCGCGTCCTAAAAGCTTCGCGCCTAATATGCAACTGGCATCATCAGCGCCACCTATTAGTGCTGCCCTTTCCATGACAGGAGCCACTGCAGGATGCACATGTCTTGCACCAAAACAAAGTAAAGGCTTGTCTGGAATAACTTCTTTAAGCTCTCTTGCTGCAGTAGCCCATCCGCATGAACTTGCCAACATACCCAATATCACAGTTTCATACGTACCAAACTCGCTGTACGGTCCAATGATTCTCATAACAGTCTCTTTTGGTTCAAAAGTCTCTCCTTCATCTATAGACCACACTTCAATGTTTTTATCTTTTAAGACATTTTTTACTTCAGGCAACCCTGCAAAAACACCACTTTTTCTTGCAAATATCTCTGCCGTAACGACTTTCCCGTCTATTCCTAAATGCTTTAAAATATCTTGCGTCCTTAGAAAATAAACGTCTGTAGTCGCGCCATTTTTTATTTCGTCATGTGTGGCAGAAAAAAATTCCCTATCGCTACTCACCTTAACTTCCCTTAAGTCTTCAAGATGCTTTATAATTTTCATATGTATTCTTCTCCCTCTCTATAATCTAAATATCCTAAGTAAGATTGTCGTAATGCCAAGGGCTATCATTGGTCCAACCGGTGCTCCCTTAAAGAAGCTTACACCAATCACAGTACCCAGCAAAACACCTACAACACCATTTGTATCTACTTTCATGGCATTAAGGCCTATAGATGCCAATACAGCTACAATTATCCCAGCAATAACTGTAATAACCCCTTCCATGCTTTTTGCAGCATTTAAAAAATCATCAACTGATACTTTGCTCATTGCAAGAGGTGACAAGGCTCCCATAGTCAATACTATTATACCAAGATTCATGCCATTTTTCGATACAAATTGATTAATTATTTCCAAGTTCATAAGTTTAATAAAAAGAAGCATTAGAATAGCAGCCGCAACATTGTTGTTTTTTCCTATAATGCTGAAAAACAACATGATGGATAGAATCAAAACCCCAAAATCCATTTATGATCCCTCGCAACATAATGTTGTGCAATGTTTCAAACTATCTGTATAAATTTGTGTAAATCTTATAATACTTAAGCACCTTTTTAATGTACTTATCCGTCTCTGAAAAAGGCACTTTCTTGAGATTGCTGCCATTTTCCGAGTACCTCTTGTCTTTTAACCAATTTGAAACATTGCCACTTCCTCCATTATATGCGGCTACTGCCAAAGTGACATCATTATTAAATTGTTTTAAAAGGTATTTTAGATACCATGTTCCTATATTTATATTGTAATCTGGATTAAAAAGCATATTAACGCTAAAATTTTTAATGCCTATGTAATTAGCAACCCAAGTTCCTGTCTCAGGTATCACTTGCATAAGGCCTATAGCCCCTTTGCTTGAAACGCTGTCAGGATTAAAATTGCTTTCTGCCTTTATCATGGCAAAAATTAAATTAGGATCTACTCCATACTGATTTGAATAGAAGTACACCTGTTGACTGTATTTTTTAGGATATAATTGCTTTAGAAACCACTTTGTCTTAACTCCATATACCGTCAAGACAGTAATCGCTGCTACTATCACCAATATGACTTTTTTAAACTTCAATATAATACCTCCAGATGTTCTATTTTGAAAAGCGCCCCCACAACAGCTCAACTTGTCTTTTTATGGCATTAAAATCCTTGCAGTTATTAATTATAAAATCTGCGTACTTCATTTTGTCCTCTATAGACATCTGGCTTTTAATACGGTTCAGTGCGTCTTTATAGCTTAAATTGTCTCTTTTCATAAGCCTTCTAATCTGTGTCTTTTTATCAACAACCACAAGCCATACTTCATCTACCATATTAAAAAGCTTCATCTCAATTAACAATGCTGCATCAAGCACGATGGCTTTCTCTTTGCCTTTTTTTCTCTCTTCCTCTATTATATCTTTTATCCTTTTTATTATTTCCGGATGCGTAATTTCATTTAATTTATTCAATTTTTCTTTATCAGCAAAAACAAGGTTACCCAGTTTTCTCCGGTCTATCTCGCCATCTTTTCGCAAAATTTCTCTTCCAAACACACTTACTAATATATTATATGTGTCAGTACCCTTTATCATAATCTCTCTTGAAACTACATCCGCATCAATTATTACTGCTCCAAGGCTTTTTAATATGGATGAAACGGTGCTTTTCCCTGACGCTATTCCGCCTGTCAATCCGATTACCTTCACCATCGCACCTCCAATCTATATAATTTAAAAGTGTCCAAAAGACACTTTTATTTTGCATCATACCAATTTTTCCCTTGCCCTATATCTACGACCAAAGGAACTCTTAACTTTATGACATTTTCCATTATCGATTTTAAAAGCTCCTTGACTATTTCAATTTCATCAGGATGTGTGTCAATTATAAGCTCATCGTGCACCTGAAGAATGAGTCGCGATTTCAATCCTCTTTCCTTTAATTCATTGTACACTTTAACCATCGACATCTTTATTATATCCGCAGCACTGCCTTGAATAGGTGTATTCATCGCCATTCTCTCACCAAAAGACCTTTGGTTAAAATTTTTTGAATTGATTTCCGGTATGTATCTTCTCCTATTTAAGATTGTCGTAACATACCCATTTTCCTTTGCAAATTTGACTATTGAGTCGATGTAATTTTTGACGCCCTTGTACCTATCAAAATAATTATCTATGTATTCTTTCGCTTCTTTTCGCGATATCTTTAAGTCTTTAGACAAGCCGTAATCGCTTATACCATATACAATACCAAAATTGACAGCTTTTGCTCGCCTTCTCATTTCATTTGTCACTTCTTCTTTTGAAACCTTAAAAACTTCCGATGCCGTCCTCAAATGTATATCCTCATTGTTCAAAAATGACTCAATAAGTTTTTCGTCCTCAGAAAGGTGTGCAAGAACCCTAAGCTCAATTTGAGAATAATCAGCAGATATTATAAGCCCATCTTCATGGCTCGATACAAATGCCTTTCTTATTCTTCTGCCAAACTCTTCTCTTACAGGTATGTTCTGCAAATTAGGCTCTGTTGAACTAATTCTCCCTGTCGCAGCAACAGTTTGTTTGAACGTAGAATGAACCCTGTTATTTTCATCCATGATAGGAATGAAGCCATCTATGTACGTAGATTTAAGCTTCATAAGCTGTCTATATTCTATTATTTCTCCTACTATTTCGCTATATGGTATAAGCTCTGCAAGAACTTCCATATCAGTTGAATACCCTGTTTTAGTCTTTTTTATTGCTGGCAAATTTAATTTGTCAAACAAAAATTCTGACAACTGCTTTGTAGAATTAATATTAAATTCGTATCCAGCAACATCGTAAATATCTTTTACAATTTTATCTGTCTTTTCATCTATTTCTTTAGAAATACTTCTAAGTACATCCTTATCTAAAGTAAAGCCGTATACCTCCATAGATTTTAACACTTCAATAAGCGGAATTTCAACATTATTTAAAAGATCTTCCATATCCATCTCTCTTATAAACAACATGAGCTTATCTTTCAACTTGGATAAGTTTGCTGCGATTGAACACATATAATCAATTAAAAGCCTTTTATCAATATCGTCATAGTTCTTTTTATTTCTGCCCTTACCCACTATGTCATCTATGCTTTGCAAATCCTCTTTCAAGTATTTTTTCAATACCCGACTTATGTCATAATTTGACTCAGACGGATTTAAAAGATATGTCATTATGGCCGTATCGTAAATCTTGCAATTAATTTCAATGCCGCAGTATGAAATGTTCACCAAAAAATCTTTTAGATCGTGTCCTATCAAAGTAAGTTTCTCGTTATTAAGCAATTTAAAATTGTCATAATCATCAATCTCTACAAAAAATGATTCATCACCACAAGCAAACGATACTGCTTTTATCTTTCCCTCATATATGAACGGATACAGTGACAAAACATCAAACTTTTCCAAAACATTTTTAACGTATGTAAAATCTCTTACAGGCCATTCTCTAATATCCTTTGCATCACGACTATCGTCCTTTAAATCTGCAATGAGACTTGAAAATTCCAACTTTTCAAATAACTCTTTAAGCTTATTAACATCGTAATTTTTTACCACATATTCATTCAAATCAATATCAATAGGAACATTTCTTTCAATCGTAGCAAGCCGTTTGCTTAAAACAGCTAATTCTGCATTATTTTCTATATTTTCCTTTACTTTCCCTTTTAACTTATCTGTATTCATTAGTAAATTTTCAATTGATCCAAATTCCTTAATAAGCTTTATGGCCGTCTTTTCCCCTATATTTGGTACACCGGGAATATTGTCTGATTTATCTCCCATAAGCCCTTTTAGATCTATGAATTGAAGTGGCGTTACTTCGTACTTTTCAAAAACTGCCTTCTCATCATACTCGTCCATCTGTGTTATGCCTTTTTTGCATATTTTTACTTTTACGTTTGTCGATACAAGCTGAAGCGCATCTCTATCGCCTGTGACGATAAGCACATCCATCCCACTCTCCGATGCAATGTTTGATACTGTCCCGATGATGTCATCTGCTTCAAATCCCTCTATCTCGATGGTTTTTATATTAAACGCACTTATCACATCTTTCAGAGTATCCACCTGTTCTACAAGTTCCTCTGGCATCGACTGCCGAGTTCCTTTATAAGCACTGTACTCCTTGTGCCTAAATGTAGGGGCCTTTTTATCAAAAGCTATTGCTATGTAGTCCGGCTTCTCCTCATCCAGCAATTTAAGAAGCATCATTGAAAAACCGTATATTGCATTTGTATGCATTCCTTCACTATTCATCAAATCAGGCAGAGCAAAATATGCCCTGTACATCAAGCTATTACCATCTATGATCAAAAATTTCGACATACACTCACTCCTATTTAACTTCTTGTAATCTAATATACCGCAAAAAAAAGAGGATGTAAATTGTCCATGATTATTTTTTGAACAATCTATATCCTTTATATGCAAGATATATAAGCATTGCAAATGGCAATAGGTATATAATAATCACAATTACATACTTTATAAATTCGAAAAATACATTGAGGCTTTTTGCTCCTGCATTTAAAACATCTTTAAAAAAACTTTCATCAAAGATTTTACCTATCGCAGATTGAGGGACAACTGACAGGAAAGTTAAATTAATAGTGCTCATGTTTGTCATGCTATCCCACAGCTTTATCTGACTTTTGTACGAATCAATCTGGGTCTGCACATCATTTAATTTGTCTTCAATCTGCAGTATGTCTGAAATATTTGAAGCTTTTTTCATCAAGCTTTGTAGGCTTTCCTCTTGTATCTCTAAATTTTTTATTCGTGCTTGAACATCGTAATATTGCTCTGTAATATCGCTGCCGTTTATCCTTATTGTCTTGACATGGCCTAAAGACTTAATGTTTGATACGGCATACTCAAAATCATCAGCAGGAATCTTTAGCACGATGTTGATTGTCTTTTGTCCATTTTCTGAAGTATTTTCACTTGTACTTTCAATATACCCGTTGTACTGTTTGCTTATGTTTAAAATCTTGTCATAACCTTCATCTACTGAATTCGTCTCAATGGATATCACAGCATCTTTTGTTATTTTTCTCTCGTAGCCTGAGTCTAAGCCCCTATTTATCTGATTTAAACCATTGTAAACATCATTTTTCAGATTTGGCGCAGCTTCCTTTCCGCCTGTAGACGCCTCCGTTGAATAATTTGCAGCACTTTTCGTGTTTAAAAATGTCTCAGATGATCCTTTAAAAGCTCTATCATTTATATTATTCATCAAAAAATTAAATCCAAATGACAATACAAATATTGAAGTGATAACGGCAGCAGCAATTGCAAAAATCCCTTTCGGAGACCTTCGACGGTTATGCATGATATCCAATTTTTTCTTTTCTTCAACCAATTTACTATGCAATGTTTCGCCAAAATTATCTGGCAACTCTAAAGGAGGCATATTTTCCAAAAGCCTTTTTGTATATAGAAGCTCGTTGTACTCCAATCTGCATTCTTCGCATGAATCTAAATGTACCTGTATACTATTCATCGACTTTTCCTTTAGTTCTTCATCTATATATAGATTTAATAGCTTTTTGACTGTATAGCATTGCATCACACTTGCCTCCTTTCCTCAAAAACATTTATAAAGCCCGGAATCTTTTTGAGATTTTCTTTCAGGGCGCTTCTGGCTCTTGATATCCTGGACTTTACCGTGCCAATGTTTGAATTTGTTATCTTTGCTATTTCGTTATATGTAAGCCCTTCTATATCTCTAAGTATTATTGCGATCTTGTGATCATTTTTAAGCTTATTCAATTCATTCATGATTATTTCTCTGGTCATCTTGTCATCGAAAATATCTTCAGGCGTTTTAAAATCACCTATGTCATCCAATTGCTCTTCAACACTCTTTCTCTTCCTAATAAAATCAAGAGAAGTATTTACAGCGATCCTGTATAGCCACGTCTTAAACTCGCTTTTTCCTTTAAACTTTTTTATGTTTACAAACGCTTTGATAAACGTCTCCTGTGTTAAATCTAACGCATCTTCCTTGCTTCCAACGATCCTGTATATGACATTGTAAATGTAATTCTGATAAGATACTATAACATTTTCAAATGATTCAATATCTCCTTCCTGCGCTTTAAAAAGGAGCTGTCTTTCATCCAACAATAAAACCTCCCCTCGATATGATTTGACGAAAAAAGCAGTGATAAGTTCCAAACGATCTGTCATTTTTATTCTAACAGATTTATTAATAAGCACAAAAAAAGCGCTAATCGCGCTTAATGTATATTTTATTTGATGATGAATCTATAATGATATTTAACCCATATAAACTTTTCAAATCTTTTTGGTTTATGTACGATTTGCTTTCGTATATTTTGTATTTAATACTTTTGCCATCTACAATAACTCCCTTTTGCGAATCCCATTCCACTGTATGTCCTGCTGCAGTAAAAAATTCTTTGATTGGAATGTAAATATCTCTATTTTGATAATCTACATAATTAGTAGTGGACAAAAACTTGCCATCATAGTAAATCACATTGCCAATCATTTTAATCGTATTTGTATCATTGTCTACAACGAACTTTAAACCCGTCAAGTTTGCTATATCATCAATGTTTACATAGCTTACATTGTCTACTGAAACAGATTTTAAATCCTTAATTTTCTCGTCATCAATGTTTAAATAACCTTTTAGATCACCCACATCCATATAAAACTGGCCATCCTGGGATCTGTACACATCGCTACTGACAAGCTCGTTGCTTTTGACAACTTTATATCCTTCCGAAAACACCAATGGGTCTTTCACATTTATGTATTTGTACAATTTCTCAAATGTATCATAGCTTACTTTTATACCGTAATTTTGCAATTGGCTTTTAATGGATTGTCTCGTATTTAAGCCTTTCTTATAAAAGTCTGGATACACAAATAACGCTTTGCCACCAGTTGGAGAAGTCTTTATAAACATCGTTTGATATACGATATTTACAATGTCGCCGTAGTTTACCATGTCAAAAAGTTCTTCAACATCTGCCTCATACATCCTTATACATCCCGATGATGCCAAAGTACCTATAGATGAAGGCATGTTATTTCCATGTATTCCATAATCACTGTAAAAGCCCATCCACCTGTATCCCAAAGGATTGTCAGGTCCTGATGGTATCACTTCACCAGTCCACGGCGATATCCATTTAGGATTGACTTGCTTATTTATGATTCTGTATGTTCCCAATGGTGATGTAGAAACGATTTTGCCAACTGCTATTGGATAAAGTTTTGACATCATTTGTGATACAAAATAAATAGTCCTTGACGGTATATTGACTGTTATATTATTTGTAAAACCGTAAGATGTTGTTGTATTAAAAGCCAAAACACTAAAAATTACAAATACTATGACAAATCTGTTTTTTGCTTGCAATGGTTGCACCTCTTTTCACAAATTTTATCGATATAAAGCACATGCTCTTAAAGGCGCGCTTAATACTTTATCTATGATAAAATTTGTGAAAATATGAATCACATTTTTTTGTCTATTTCTTTCTTTAATATCTTCAAATTTGGTGCTGAAAAGACAACGTTACTTGCATATCTGTCAAACAACAAAAAGTAATAAATTTTAATGGGTGATTTTAATTTCACTTCTAATAAATCTTTTTTCGAAATGATCAAACTGCAAACATCGTTCTTTACGCTAATACCTCTTTTATAATTGGTTATTTTCTCTACCTCATTTATTTCAGCAATGTTGTCGTATCTTATTCTGGTAAACCCCATGATGCCCAATGATACGACAAAATAATCTTCAAGTAAAATGACTTGAGAAATCCCTATAGAAAATAGTGCAACTGATAATGCCACAGACAAGACTATGTAAAGTATCCACCACAATACAGACAGCTCTACATTGATACCTTTCATGTTGACATCTACAAAGACGAGGACAAACAATATAGCTACACTTAATAAAGTGATAAATGTAACAAAATACAAAAACAATCTTTCAAATCTATTTAAAATGTAATACTTCATGGCTTTCCTCCAGAATAATTTTTGATAAATGAAATTTTACATCATGTATAACCAAAATTCAAGTTTATAAAACGCATGATAATTACAAATAATAAAAAGTAAGTCATAGAATGAATTGTATAATGGAGGTATTGCTTTGGAAAAAGGAAATCTATCTGTTAACGAACTTGTATTAGTAGGAGTAGGTGGAATACTGGGAGCGGGATTCTTTTTGGCAAGCGGCATAGCGATTCATACGGCAGGGCCAATAGTCCTCTTGGATTATCTGATTTCAGCTTTTATAATGTCTGAAGTCTTTTGCGCCCTTTCTGAAATGATCGTCGCAAACCCTGTTGACGGCTCTTTCAGGGTATATGCTGAAGAAGCCTTAGGCGACATAGGCGGATTTTTAAGTGGATGGGTCTACTGGACAGCAGGTGTATTCATCATGTCCAGCGAAGTTACGGCATCAGCAATCTTTACTAAGTTTTGGTTCCCCAAAGTTCCACTGTGGATATTCGCACTAATTTATTCCATCATGGTAATCTGTGTAAACGCATTAGGCACAAAAAATTTTGGCACTGTAGAAGCTTGGTTTTCAACTATAAAAATATCTGCTTTATTCATAATTACTATCATCGGCGTATTCGCACTTTTCGGAGCATTTGGCAATAAAGGCAATATTGGCTTTAAAAACTACTACATCAATGGAGGCATCTTGCCAAATGGCATTAAAGGATTTTTAGGTGCGATGCTTATGTCTTTAATACCATTTGGTGGTATAGAAGTCACCGCCATGACAGCATCAAAAACGAAAAAGCCAAAAAAATATGTGCCTATAGCGAGAAGGTACATCGTGCTTTTCTTATCGATATTGTATCTATCATCTATCGCCGTGCTTTTAGGGGTAATTCCATGGTATGAAGTATCCACAAAAGAAAGCCCCTTTATCAAGCTACTTTCATTTACAAAGATACCATATATCGATTCAATTATGAATTTCATCATCCTTACGGCAGCACTGACTACTATGAATGGAGCTATGTACGGAGTAACGCAAGTCATGTATTCTTTAGGAAAAGGAAGATTTGCGCCGACTTTTTTAAGCAAGCTAAGTAAAAGAGATGTACCTATCTACGCCCTCTTGATAAGCAGTTTCGGACTTCTCATTGCCGTCGTGCTTTCATACATCCTTCCTAAAGATGTTTACGAATATATAACGAGCGCAACAGGATTCATACAATTTTTTAACTGGATCATCATCTTGTACACTTTTATCAAATACAGGCCTATGCTTAAAAAGAAAAACCCGGATTACTTTGAATGCCAAAGGCGCGGGTTTCCATTAAGACCATGGCTCACCATAATTTTATTGGCAGCCGTCCTATTATCGACGCTAACCGTTCCAAAACAGGCAATAGGTTTTTTCGGCGGGCTTATACTGCTTATTGCCATATTTATCTTTTACTTAATAGCAAAAAAGCTGAATTTATTTGATAAATGGTAAAATATCGGAAATCCGATAGTTTTACCATTATTTTTTAAATATAAATAAAAGTCCAAATGCTATAAGAAGCACCGGCCAAAAAATCCTCAAATCAAACCATGGCATAAATATCCTGATGAGAAGAAATAATCCCAAAGCGATCAAAATCCATCCAAATACTTCACTGCTTTTCCTGCCTGAAGAAATCTTTGGCCTTTCAACTTCATGGTCATTATTGTTTCCAACATTATAATCATCATCTTTTGGCTGATATGGATTTTCCGGAACGACGATCCAGGCAATTATA
The DNA here is from genome assembly GCF_002102475.1 of Thermoanaerobacterium sp. PSU-2. Classification (NCBI taxonomy): domain Bacteria; kingdom Bacillati; phylum Bacillota; class Clostridia; order Thermoanaerobacterales; family Thermoanaerobacteraceae; genus Thermoanaerobacterium; species Thermoanaerobacterium sp. PSU-2. The sequence goes on from NZ_MSQD01000006.1 coordinate 141,918, forward strand.
TAAAGTAAAACGCCAGAACCTCCCACCAAGGCAATCAAAGCCCATATAAGCCTCACTATCGTCACATCTATATCGAAATACTCTGCTATGCCACCACACACGCCTCCCAAGATAACCTGGTTTCTCGAGCGGTACAATCTTTTATCCATGCTGAGACCTCCTTAAATATCTTAAATTAATTTACTTTGTCAACATTAGGTGAACTTACTCCATCCTGTAAATGATTGTAAATCTTTCAAATCTTCGTTAAAAATCTAGCACCCCCTATTTGATATATTTGACGATTTATTAATCATTGTTAATTAAATACAAACACTTACTATAAATTATACTCAATGCAATGTCTTTTTGGAAGCAAAATTTTGCAAATCGTCATAAATCACAAAGGATATATAATAGCGTATTATGAAATATAATATTTCGGGAGGTATTGTTATGGATAACAAATGGTATTTTGATATAGCAGCAGGCGCTATAGATGATTTAAGAGAACACATATCTCAAATCACGACGCTTATACCTTTCTGGTACGGCGTTAAGCCAGACGGCACACTGGCAGATATGTCATCGCAAGACGTCAAAAGCATAGCATCTCAGAATAATTTACCTATCTTTCCTATTGTACACAATTATTCTGATCCGAAAAAATCACAGCTTATACATGACTTAATATCCAATGCTTCTTTAAGAAACATACTAGTAAACAATATAGCAAACATGGCATTATTAAATAACTATCCAGGAATAAATATAGATTTTGAGTTTGTGCCACCAGAAGACAGAAGCAATCTTAACGCATTTATGGAAGAGCTTTATAATGCCTTAAAAAGTATTGGCAAAATTGTCACGATTTCATTGCCGGCAGAAACAGAGGACAACCCAAGGCATCCTTTCTCAGGCGCATTTCAATACACTGTCTTAAGCCAATTTACAGATCAAGCATACGTATTAGCATACGATGAACACTTCTCGAAGCCTGGACCTATTGCATCAATAGGGTTTGTCCGCAGTGTATTAGATTACGCTGCAAAATCTATTGAAACTAAAAAAATTTGGCTTGGCATGGCAGTCTACGGCTACGACTGGGCAGAAGGCTCAAACTACCCAAGGACATTATCTTACTTTCAAGCCATAGAGACAGCTAAAAATCTCGGCGTCAAAATCGAATACGACGAGACGGCTCAAGAATCCACGTATACTTATACAGTGGACTCCATAAAACACACCGTATGGTTTGAAGATGCCAGAAGTTTTCAGGCAAAACTGCCATTAGTAACTCAATACGGCATATCAGGTATAGCTGTCTGGAGGCTTGGTCAAGAAGACCCTAACGTTTGGAATATTTTAAGCAGAATTTAATATTTTTGGGGAACTTTTTTTGCGGATAAAACGTCTAATAAGTTGATATAGAATACTAAGAATAAAGAGGAGGTTTATTCATGAAAAGGCTCTTTGCTATTTTAATTGCTGCTGTGTTTATCTTAATAACAGCTGTTCCTCATGCCGTATTGGCCCAGACAAACAGCAAAATTGAGCTTAAGCAGGCCATTGAAATTGCCAAAGAAAAGTTAAATTTACCAACAGATGGGTACAGCTTTAACTCCAATTACTATGAAGGCGATGGCAACAAAACATGGTATTTAACATGGACATCCAGCACAAATGGCAACATCACTGTAAATATAAACGCAGACACGGGAGAGATAACAGGTTACAGCTTTTATAAGCCTGGCAACAGTCCAAATAGCGTCATACCTAAATACTCAAGGGATGATGCCAAAAAAGTGGCAGTCGACTTTTTAAACAAAGTTATCCCAGAAAAATTTAAGGAAACGAAAGAGCAGGAAAGCGACGATTACCTGGGCATAAGCCCAAAAATCGCCTACAGTAACGCGTATTCTTTCAATTTTGCACAGGTGGTAAATGGAATCACTTTTCAAGGAAATCACATAGTAATAGAAGTAAACAAAAACACTTTAGAAGTTCAGTCTTACTACTTGACGTGGAATGACAATTACAACTTCCCCGATCCTAAATTAGCTATTTCAAAAGATAAAGCAATAGAAATATACAAAAGCAACAACAGCCTTAGATTGCAGTACAATGTGGTCTACAAAGATGTTTACGGAAACAATGATCCAAAACCACAAGCAATATTAGTTTACGCACTTGTAAACAATCAGCCTATTGATGCCATTAGCGGAGCAATCTTACCACAAAATTATTACGGTCCCTTAGCCGATGGAACAGGTGGTATGGCTACAAAATCGGCTAATTCGCAACAAGTCTTGTCTCCTGAAGAACAAAAAGCCGTAGACGACATTTCAAAATACATCTCAAAAGACAAGGCCATTCAAATGGCAAAAGAAAAACTTCCATTTACAATAGGATCTCAGTACAGCCTTACATCTTCCAATCTTTTTAAAAATAGCTCAAACTCTGACAGCGCAATTTGGGATTTTGCTTGGTCATACTCTGATGGAAGCAACTACAACTATATAACGGCTTCAGTTGATGCTACAACAGGTGAATTAATGACATTTACAAGAAGCGACAGCAGTGAAAATAACATTCAAGGTAAAACACCGAAATACACGAAAGATCAGTTAAAAGACATAGCCGAGGAATACTTAAACAAGATACAGCCAGATAAATTTAAACAAATGGAATATCAAGACGTTCCAACATCTCCTTATGATAATTCTCCGTATATGTCATTCAGTTACGTGTATACGGCAAATGGAATACAATGTCCTTTTGATTCCATATATATAGGCGTCAATAAGTACACTGGCGACATAGTATCATACAATTATAGCTGGATAAATGTAAATTTGCCAGACAGTAAAAACATAATAAGCCTTGATGACGCATACGACTCTTTGTTTAAAAATAGCGACTTACAGCTTACCTACATCATCTACTACGCACCAGACAAAGTATATGATACACCTCCACAAGATGTAAAACTTGTATATCAACTGAGCAACTTCAATGGATTAATAGACGCAAAGACGGGAGATTATGTCGATTTCTCAGGAAATCCAATTAAAAAGGATAAAAGCAATCAATTTACAGATATAGCTGGAAATTGGGCAGAGAAAGACATACTACTTCTATTACAGTACGGCATAGTGGATGGAAAAGATGGCAAGTACATGCCAAATGACTATATACTGCAAAAAGATTTTATAAAAATGCTGGTAAAATCCTATCAGCCAAATAGCATAATAATACCTCTTAGCTCCAACGATGATGAAAACTACGATAATTACTACAACGTAGCAATTAACAACAAAATCATCACAGAAAGCGAGATAAAACCTGATTCTAAAGTGACTCGGCAAGAAGCAGCAAAATTCATCGTAAGAAGTCTTGGCTTAAAATATGTTGCTGACATAAATAGCATCTACACATTAGACTTCTTAAAAGATGCCAATAGCGTAGACAGTTCTTTAAAAGGATACGTGGCAATCGCTTATGGACTGGATTTGATGAAGGGCAATAATGGATACTTTAATCCAAACGGCGATCTTACAAGAGCTGAAACAGCGTCAATATTAGTCAGATATTTGAAAATAGAAAAATAGTATAAAGGGCGCTTATCTGAGGCGCCCTTTATACTTCATAAGTCTCATGGCATTTAACGTGACTATAAATACACTTGCTTCATGTACAAACATCCCAGATGCCAAAAATACATCACCATAAATAACACCTAATAGAAGTGATAATACTACAAATACCGAAAAGTATATATTTTGCTTCATATTTCTTAACGCAGCCCTGCTTAAACCTACGGCAAAAGCTAATTTCTTTAGATTGTCATCTGTAAGTGTAATGTTTGAAACATCGTTGGCCACATCCGTTCCACCTAACCCCATTGATATGCCTACATCGGCGTATGCCAGCGATGGAGCATCATTTACACCATCGCCTACCATTGCAACAATTCCTTCTTTTTTCAAGGATTTTAATATCTTTAACTTTTCATCAGGCAAAAGTTCAGAAAAATACTCGTCCAAATCAAGTTGTTCTTTCACTTGCCTTGCAGTCCTTTCGTTGTCTCCTGTAAGCATGACAGTCTTTTTAATCCCCAATTTTTTAAGCTCTTTTATAGCATCAATAGAAGAACCTTTCACTTTATCAGAGATAGAAATTATGCCGATAGCACCGCCATTCTTAGCCACAACAATAGGTGTTCTGCCCAAACTCTCTTCTCTTTCCATGTGATCTTTGATGCCATCAATGTTTACTCCATTATTTAACATCAATTTTCGATTTCCTGCATAATGCATATCACCATTTATCTTGCCTTTTACTCCCTCACCAGTGACTGAAACAAAATCATCCACGTCAAAAATTTCCTCATCGGTAACATACGATGTAATAGCTTTTGCAATCGGATGTTCCGACCTTATCTCCAAGCTTTTAGCGATCTTTAAAAGTTCATCCCTATTTGCTCCTGCCGATATGACATTTACAACGAAAGGCTTTCCTTCCGTCAATGTACCTGTCTTATCAAAAGCCATTATATTTACTTTACCAAGGTTTTCAAGATATTCTCCACCTTTAATTATGACACCGTGCTTAGCTGCATTTCCTATAGCAGATACTACGGATATAGGTGTGGATATGACCAAAGCGCCGGGGCAAGCTATCACAAGAAATGTAAGCGCCATCATCAGATCCCTTTTTACCAAAAAAGTAATGATCGATGCTAATATGACTGAAGGAGTATAATATTTTGAAAATTTTTCGATGAATTTTTGAGTAGGCGCTTTTTCTCCTTGCGCTTCTTCAACGAGATATAAAATTTTAGAGAAAGTCGTATCCTCGCCAGAATTAACTGTTTCTACTTCAATATAACCATTTTCATTTATAGTGCCACTGTACACAAAACTTCCAACATTTACATCTACCGGCATAGATTCACCTGTTATAGCAGACTGATTTACCGATGCATTCCCTTTTACGACAAAGCCATCTACAGGTATTTTCTCTCCAGATTTTACAGCTACTATATCTTTAATTTTTACATCTTCCGCAGGCACATCTTCCACAATACCATCTTTCACAACATGGGCCATCTTTGGTGCCATATCGATCAAATATTTAAGAGCATTTCTCGTCTTTTGAAGGGTATATGATTCTAAAAAGCCTCCAAGCGAAAACAGAAATGTCACTGCTGCAACTTCCCAGTATTCACCAATTGTTATTGCTCCAACTGCCGCAATAGATACAAGCAAATTTATGCTTATGGTCTTGTACTTTAGAGATAATAAAGCGCTTTTTAAAACCTTGTATCCAGAAACAACCGCTGAAGTTAACATCAATATATTTGACACAATTTTATAATCAAAAAGTTTAAATCCCCAGCTTAAGATTATCAAAATTGCAGCTAACAAAAGTGGAAATAGTTTCTTATCCTTCATATACATCATTTCGCACCTCCTTCTTAAAAATAAGTCGAGCATAAGCCCGACATCATGGTTAAATCTTAGATATTGTATCCAAAATCTTTTATAACCTTCTTTATATCGTCAAGTGTTATGACTTCATCGTCAAACTTCACCTTAATAGAGCCTGTTGTAAAAATCACTTTGGCTTCTTCAACACCTTTTTGTGCGGCTAAAGCCTGTTCAATTTTTTTGCTGCAATCAGGGCAGCTAAGCCCTTCAACGGTAAATTTTACTTCTTTCATCATTAAAATCATCTCCTCTTAATTTTTATTACACATTAATAATAAAACTTTTCCTCAAAATTTTATGTGATCCTGATCAAATTTCTTTGAAATCATCAATATCTTTAATTAGTATTTCCCTATTTGACAAAAATTCTATTAAACCATCATGTTCTAATTCTCTTAATTTTCTGCTGACAGTCTCCCTGGTGGTACCGGCTAAATTCGCCAGATCTTCTCTGCTTAAATAAAGTCTTAGTTTAATACCGTTTATATCTTTCATTCCATCTTTTTCGGCAAGCCTATAAATGATTGACATAAGGCGCTTTTTAACATCTTCTGTGGTCAGATCTTTAAGAAGCAACTCAAGGCTTTTAATTCTTTCATTCAAATAATTCATGATTTTAAAGGCGATAGCCGGATTCTTTGATATTATATTCACAAAGTCATTTTTTGACAAAATGCACATACTTACATTTTCCATGGCTTCAGCGTAAAATGTGGACTTTTGCTCTTTAAATATACTATTTTCTCCAAAAGTATCACCATCTTTTAAAATATACAATATCTGTTCTTTGCCATCTGAATTTATCTTGTAAATTTTTATCTTCCCACTGTGAATTATGTATATTTGTTCTAAGATGTCACCTTCATTCAGTATGATGTCTCCCTTTTTATAAAAACATTCCTTTGTCAGATCGGATATGACTTTTAATTCTTCGTCATTTAGTTCATTAAAAATATGTACCACCTGAGCACAATATTTACATTCCATACCAACACCTCCACATTTAGTATAACAAAATCAAGATAAAATTCTGTGATTATAATCAATTTTTATAAAAAAATCGCTCTTAAATTCCAGAGCGACTTAATAAATTATTACTTTTTATATATTGCCCGTTCTCCGCCGATTAACTTAGGCCGCGTCTTAGCAGCCACTATCGTAGCATCGCCTATTTTACTGTGCTTTAACCTAACTGGAACAACCACAGGCCTTAAGTGCATGCCAATTAATACAAGTCCTATGTCAAGCCCCGCATGTCCTAATCCTTTCAAGCTCTCCACCATAACTGGTTTTTCAAATACGCTGTAAGAATAAGTCTGCAATGAACCTCCTGCATGTACTTGAGGGATCACAGATACTTCATCAAGATTGTATTTTATCATAGCTTCTTCTTCCACAAGAAGGGCCCTGTTTAAATGTTCGCATCCTTGTACAGCCAAATACAAATTTCTCTTTTTTACAGATTCCAATATCGGGTCAACAATTGCTTTCGCTATATCAAGGCTTCCAGACGTTCCAACTTTTCTACCTATGACCTCACTCGTGCTGCCACCTAGTACAAAAAGACCACCGCTTTTTACATCGGCTATATCTAAAAGCTCTTCAATGACTTCCTTCGTCTCAATCTTTATTTCATTTATGTCCAAGTAAAACACCTCCAACTCATATCATGCTTTAATTTATTGTATCACAGTATACATCAAAATCATATAATATTTCAGAAAAAGTCTAGTGGGAGAATATAGAGGGAGGTAAAATAATTGAAAAGGTTAATACCTAAAAAGTATAACTTGGTGTTAAGCGGCATATCGCAAAAGGCGTTGCAAGAGCATTATAAATTGTATGAAGGATACGTGTCGAAGACAAATGAAATTTGGGAGAAACTAACCACATCTGATAGAGAAAAAGCAAATGCAACATACAGTGAATACAGAGAACTTAAGTTGGAAGAAACGTATGCATTAAATGGCGTAAAACTTCACGAACTTTACTTTGAAAATCTTGGTGGAACTGGTGGTCCTGCAACAGGAATAATCGCATCTATGATAACATGCGATTTCGGTTCTTATGAAAACTGGCTTAACGACTTTAAAGCATGTGCACTATCGTCAAGGGGCTGGACAGTTCTTTGCTTTGACCCAATTGACTTAAAGCTTCACAATTATTTGCAGGATCTTCACAATCATGGCATCATTTCAAGGTCGATTCCACTTTTAATAATCGATACTTATGAACATGCATATTTCATAGATTATGGAACAGACAAAAAAGGATACATTGACGCTTTCATGAACAATGTCAAATGGGATGAAGTAAATAAACGTGTATACAATTGGATCGATACAAAGAAAATTTAGCAGGATTCAAAATTTCATCCTGCTAAATTTTCCTTAGGCAGTATTATCGTACTAGAACTATATTCATCAAATTTTAATCAAAACATTGTCAGCTATGCTATATCCTGCTTCAAGAGCCTTTTCATTTAATTTCACTGTGTCTTTTGGGACTTTTTGAATAATAGCCTTTATAAGCGATTCTCTTGACACGATATTGGTCAGCTTAGCAACAACCCCAAGCAAAACTATGTTTGCCGTAAAAAGGCTCCCCACTCTGTTTTTTGCAGTTTCTATTATAGGAAGTGAAAAAACTTTATTTACTGCATTATCATCTACAACAACCGAATTATCGGCTATTACAATTCCATCGCTTTTTAAATCTTTTTTGTACATATTGTATGCTTTCTGAGACATCGCTGCCAATATATCTGGTCTTTGCACTTTTGGGTAATCTATAGTATCATCGCTTATTATTACCTCAGACTTGCTTGCACCACCTCTTGCTTCAGGGCCATACGACTGCGTCTCTACACTGTTCTTTCCATCTAATAATGCAGCTTCTGCCAATATTATGCCTGCCAAAATTATTCCTTGTCCTCCTGTACCTGCAAATCTCATCTCGAATCTATTTATCATCACTATTCACCTTCAATGAATTAATCATTTTATCATATTTTTCAGTAAATTCCGGCTCATCTATGTTTAAAAATTCTCCTATCAAGAATTTATCTGAAAGCTCTTCTTTGGAAAATTTTTTCATATTGTCGACTGAAACAGCGTGCTCTTTTTGCCACTTTAACATCTCTTTACCATCGCCTTTCTTGTTTTTTCTTCCATAATACGTAGGGCACATGGTAATCGCCTCAATAAATGAAAAACCTCTATGCATAATTCCTTTTTCTATTAATTTGATTAATTGCTGCACATGGTACGAAGTGCTTCTGGCGACATATGTGGCTCCTGCGGCCATTGCAAGCTTACACATATCGAAATTTCTATCTATGTTTCCATAAGGCGTAGTTGTAGATTTATCCATAGATGGTGTAGATGGAGAATACTGCCCACCTGTCATTCCATAAATGCTATTATTAAACATTATGGTAGTCAAATCTATATTTCGCCTACATGCGTGGATGAAATGATTACCACCTATCGCAGCACAATCTCCATCGCCAGTAATGACTATAACTGTGAGAGATGGATTAGCCACCTTTATGCCAGTAGCAAATGCCAATGCTCTACCATGTGTAGTATGAAGCGTATTAAAATTAAGATATCCCGAAGCTCTCGATGAACATCCAATGCCTGATACAATACAGACTTTATCGCGATCTAAGTTTAAATTGTCAATTGCTCTTACAATTGCTGATGTTATTATTCCATTGCCACATCCTGGACACCATATAGTAGGCAATGTATCGGTCCTATAATATTTTTTAATGAGTTCAGATGCCATCATAAAGACTCCTTTACCTTTTCATATATATATTGTGGCGTTAGATATTCTCCATTAAATTTATTTACTTTAATCACTTTTCCAAAGCCTTTGACTAAGCGGTCGATCTCCAAATATAGTTGTCCATTATTCATTTCAACTACAAAAATATATTTGAATTTTTCACTTATTTCTTTGAAATGTGCTTCAGGAAAAGGCCAAATCGTTATTGGTTTAAAAAAAGATGCATTAATCCCTGCTTCGCCAAGCATTTTCATTGATTCCTTGCACGCTCTTGCAGAAGAACCGTAAGATACAATAAGCACATCACTATCTTTTCTTATTTTCTCATCGTAAACGCAGATATCATCCCTGTTATTTTCAATCTTGCCTAAAAGCCTCCTCATTAATCTTTCGTTTACATCAGTACTATTTGTAGGATATCCTTTTTCATCATGGGCAAGCCCTGTCACATGATATTTATACCCCAACCCAAATGGTATAAAAGGTGAAACACCATTTAATACATTTTTATAAGGTATATATTCATTTACATCAGGTAAATTAAATTTCTCATTTGTGACATTTGGGTCGTCCTCGATTTCGATTCTTTCCCTCACATGGCCTATGACTTCGTCTAACAACAAAATAACAGGTGTCCTGTATTTATATGTAAGATTAAATGCTTTAATCGTTATTTCGTACGCCTCTTTTACTGATGAAGGCGACATGACTATTATGGGATGGTCTCCATGGGTCCCCCATCTCGACTGCATCACATCGCCTTGTGATGGCATTGTTGGCATTCCTGTGCTAGGTCCGCACCTCTGCACATCGACAATGACACATGGGATCTCCGCCATAGACGCAAACCCAATATTTTCCTGTTTCAACGAAAATCCAGGACCTGACGTTGCTGTCATGGCTTTTGCTCCTGCTAACGATGCACCAATGACAGCAGCCATGCTGCTTAATTCATCTTCCATTTGTATAAACTTGCCACCGATTAACGGAAGCTTTTCTGAGCAAAGTTCTGCGATTTCTGTAGAGGGAGTAATTGGATAACCCGCAAAAAAATTTAAACCTGCCTTTATAGCAGCATCTACTACTGCTTCATTTCCTTGCATCAATTTTACCGTCATCATCTATCACCTCTAAATAAATTGCATAATCTGGGCATCTTAGCTCACAAAGGCCACAGGATGTACACTTTTCTGGATTAATTAGTGAAACTTTATTATCCTTCATGGTTAAAGCATTTGTAGGGCAAAATTCTACGCAAATTCCGCACCCTTTGCACCAGCTTTCGTTTATACATATTTTTTTATTTTTCACAATATCACCTTCGAAAATCTAATGAATTTACCCTTGCTTAACTTATCAAAATGCAATTTATTGTCAGTCTGAATAAAATTTAATGAACTCCCAGTATTGTTAACATCATTCCACCTGCTATGGCAGTGCCAAAAACACCTGCTAAGTTAGGACCCATGGCAAACATGATTAAAAAATTATATGGATTTTCTTTAATAGCAACATAGTGTGAAACGCGAGCTGCTATTGGTACAGATGCAATACCTGCCGACCCTATTAGAGGATTTATCTTTCCTCCAGATAATTTATTTAAAAGTTTTGCGCCTAAAATGCCTCCAGCCGTTCCTGTCATAAACGCAACAAGCCCTAAAACTATTATTTCTAAAGTCTTAATTGTGAGAAAAGTGTCAGCTTTCATTGTTGAACCGATAGATATGCCTAATAGTATTGTTATGACATTCATCAATTCTCCGCTGGCAGTTTTAGCCAATCTATCCACGACACCCGACTCTTTTAATAAGTTCCCCAGCATCATCATCGTAATAAGCGGTGCTATTGGCGGCAATAGCATATCTATCAATACGGTAATAACAATAGGAAAAACAATCTTTTCCGTCTTCGAAACTTCTCTCGGTTGTTTCATAATAATTTTTCTTTCTTCTTTTGTAGTTAAAAGCTTCATAATAGGCGGTTGAATAAGCGGCATCAATGCCATATATGAATATGCTGCAACAGATATTTGTGCCATCAGATTAGGGGCAAGTTTTTGTGTGACGTAAATTGCCATAGGCCCATCTGCCCCACCTATTATTCCTATTGCCGCTGATTGATGTATGGAAAACCCTAAAATTTTCGCCCCTATCAATGCGATAAAAATTCCTATATGAGCAAATGCACCCAGGATCACAAGGCTGGGATTTGCAATCATTGGTCCAAAGTCAGTCATGGCTCCGACACCTAAAAATATAAGTGGCGGATATATGATCTTTTTAACACCAAGGTAAAATATTCCAATAAGCCCATTTGGCAAAAGCAAATTAGTAGATGGTATGTTTGCTACAATGCATCCAAACCCTATCGGAAGCAATAGATATGGCTCGTACTTCTTAGCAATAGAAAGAGAAATAAAAGCTATTCCTAAAGCTATCAATATTGCATTTCCTAACGTCAAATGAACTAAACCTGTTGATTTAAACATTTCCTTTATAATGTCTAAAATAATCATGTTTTATCTCCTACTTTTTAAGTATTTAGATATTTTATTTAAAAAAGGAAATAGCCTTAATATGCCATCAATCAAAAATAGAAATACTATTAATAAAATCATATCAAGCAAAGACAAGTAAATTGCACCTACTACTGTATTTCCTACCAATTGACTATCCCCCTTAGCTTACAAATTTAAGTCATGTCACCTCTGACATAACTCTAATAACACGCCGTTAGTGCTTTTAGGGTGTACAAACGCTATCTTTGAACCTCCTGCACCAGTCTTAGGTGCCTCATCAATTAATCTAATGCCTTTAGATTTTAATTTTTCTAAGGACGCCTCAATATCATCCACTTCCAAAGCTATATGCTGGATTCCTTCTCCTTTTTTCTCAATAAATTTTGCTACAGGGCTATCAGACGATGTAGCCTCTAATAGTTCTATATCAATATCTCCAATTTTTATAAAAGCGGTCCTTAGATTTTCAGAACTTAAAGTTTCAATTCCAACAACTTTTTGTCCTAAAACGTCCTCATAAAACTTGGATGCCTCTTCTATGCTTTTTACTGCTATACCTATATGATCAATTTTTTTTATCATTTGAAGCCCCCCTTGAGATTTTTGTATATACCTTCTGCGATCATGTATGGATTTGTCAATCCAGCATATTCCGCATTAATCAATTCTTTGATGCTTTCCTGACTTATTTTCTCGTTTAAAGCTTTCATAAAATTGTCCATTAATATCTCTAAAACTTCCCATCTTAAATTTTTAAGCCGCCTTTCTTCAAGACCACCTGTTTTTTCGAGATAATATCGATGCTCCATTATTTTAGAAAGAAGCGTACTACAACCTTTGCCATACAATGCAGAAACCTCTAATACAGGCGGTCTCCAATCGGATTTATCATTTAAATCGAGCATGAAATTAATTTCTGCTGCCGTTTTATCGGCTCCTTCTCTATCTGATTTATTGACTACAAATATATCGCCAATCTCCATTATCCCAGATTTAATAGCTTGTATATCATCACCCATACCTGGAGATAAAACCATCACATTTGTATCTGAAGTTTTCACGATGTCAATTTCTGATTGACCCACTCCAGATGTCTCCACAATAATATAATTCATACCGACAATATCCAATATGTGAATTGCTGCTCTTGTTGCTTTCGCCAATCCACCAAGCTTGCCTCTCGTTCCCATGCTCCTCATATATACATTTTTATTAAGCGCTATATCGCTCATTCTAACCCTATCCCCAAGTATAGCTCCACCAGAGAAAAAGCTGGTAGGATCTACTGCAAGAATTCCAACTGAATAATTATCTTTTAGAAGAAATTTTGCTATTTCATTTGTAAGAGTGCTTTTTCCTACACCTGGAGGTCCGGTTATACCGATTACATAAGCTTTTCCAGCCTTGTTGTAGAGATTTTTGATTATCTCATAGACTTTTTCATCGCCATTTTCTGCCATAGTTATAGCTTTGGCTATGGCTCTCTTGTCTTTCTTTAATAGCAAATCTTCTAAATCTATATCTCTCATTTTTAAGCCTCTTTTCATCAAGCTTAAATTATTGGACTTTTACATTTTTCATAATATATTCAACAGCCTTTGATGTTGGTGTGCCTGGTGTAAATATTTCCTTTATACCTAAAGACTTTAGAAATGGTATGTCCTCATCAGGAATTATGCCGCCAGCAATTACCATAATTTCCTCTACTCCCCTATCCTTTAGCAAATTCATTATTTTAGGAAACAATGTGTTGTGAGCACCAGATAAAATGCTTAATGCGATGACATCAACATCTTCTTGAATTGCTGCTTCTACAATCTGTTCGGGTGTCTGCCTCAATCCTGTATATATGACTTCCATGCCAGCATCTTTAAATGCCCTTGCAATCACTTTTGCACCTCTGTCATGTCCATCAAGACCTGGCTTAGCCACTAGAACTCTAATTGGCCTTTTCATTTTCTCACCCCTCATAAGACTATGTTCTCTCTGTATTCTCCAAACACAGATCGTAACACATCGCATATCTCGCCAAGTGTTGCATACGCTCTAACTGCATCTATTATTTGAGGCATAATGTTTTCTTGACTACAAGCCGCCTCTTTAAGGTCTGATAATCTTCTCTTTACTTCTTCATTATCTCTTTCAGCCCTAAGTTTTTTTAGCCTTTCTTTTTGCATCTCCCCAACTTGAGGATCAACTTTAAGCAAGTTGCCATAGTATTTTTCTTCAGTTTTAAACTTGTTCAAGCCTACTATAATCCTCTCACCTTTTTCAATCTCTTTTTGATACCTGTACGCGCTATCTTGTATTTCCTTTTGAATAAATCCACTCTTTATTGCACAGGCAGCACCGCCAAGTTCATCAATTTTTTTTATGTATTGTAAGGCTTTCTCCTCTATTTGATTCGTTAAATACTCTACGTAGTAACTGCCTGCCAGCGGATCAGGTGTATCACATACGCCGCTTTCGTATGCTATTATCTGCTGAGTCCTTAATGCAATCTTCACCGAATCTTCTGATGGCAGCGCCAATGCTTCATCGCGGCTATTCGTGTGAAGTGATTGAGTTCCTCCTAACACTGCAGCCAATGCCTGCAGCGCAACTCTTACAATATTATTATCAGGTTGCTGAGCAGTTAACGTAGAACCGCCAGTCTGTGTATGAAATCTAAGCATCATTGATTTTGGATTTTTAGCATTGAATCTTTCTTTCATTATCCTTGCCCACATCCTTCTGGCAGCTCTGAATTTCGCCACCTCTTCTAATAAATCATTGTGAGCGCTAAAGAAAAATGAAAGCCTCGGTGCAAAGTCATCAACATCAAGTCCCGCTTTTAATGCGGCATTTACGTATTCTATCCCGTTTGCCAATGTAAAAGCTACCTCTTGCACAGCTGTAGCTCCAGCTTCCCTTATGTGATAACCACTTATGCTTATCGTGTTCCACTTTGGAATGTATTTGGAACAATATTTGAATATGTCTGTTGTAATCCTTAATGAAGGTTCAATTGGAAAAATGTATGTTCCACGAGCAATGTATTCTTTCAATATGTCGTTTTGAATAGTTCCTTCCAATTTGTCTAAAGAAACTCCTTGCTTTTCTGCGACAGCGATGTACATTGCTAAAAGAACTGCTGCAGGGGCATTTATCGTCATGGATGTACTGACTCTATCGAGAGGTATCCCATCAAACAAAATTTCCATATCTAAAAGAGAATCTACAGCAACACCAACTTTCCCTACTTCACCTTCAGCCATCGGATGATCCGAATCATATCCTATCTGTGTTGGTAAATCGAATGCTATGCTTAACCCTGTCTGTCCCTGCGAAAGTAAGTATTTATACCTTGCATTTGATTCCTCAGCATTACCAAATCCAGCATACTGCCTCATAGTCCAGAACCTTCCTCGGTACATGGTTGGCTGAACACCACGCGTAAATGGATATTGGCCCGGAAAGCCTAAATCATTTAAATAGTCCAAATCAACTACATCATCAGGCGTATATATGCTTTTTATTTCTACACCTGATGAAGTCATAAACTTCTCTTTTCGTACTGGATATTTTTCTTTGGCTTTGTTGGCACATTGGTATAACCATTTGTTGCTTTCCTCTTTTATCTTATCGATATACTCTTCATCTTTCATTTGAAAATTCCCCCATCGATACCGCAATCATCATACCCAACCACGCATTTCCATAGCTTCATATATTCTATTTAGAGATGTAATATATGCACCTGTGCGCATGTCTACTTTGTAGGCATTTGAAGTTTCGTAAACTTTTTTAAATGCCTCTATCATAATCTTTCGCTGCCTATCTTCAACTTCCTCCAATGTCCAATAGTAATTGTCCAGATTTTGAACCCATTCAAAATATGAAACCGTCACACCACCCGCATTTGCTAAAATATCTGGCACCACAAATATACCTCTTTCATATAAAATTTTATCTGCTTCAGGTGTTGTGGGACCATTCGCTCCTTCGCATATTATCTTCGTCTTTATTGATCTTGCAATATCTGTAGTTATCTGATTCTCCAAAGCTGCCGGCACAAATATATCTGTTTTAAGTTCAAACAATTTATCTTTTGTTATTTGTTCAGCATCGTCAAATCCTGCCACACTTCCATTTTCTTTTACATATTCAATTAATTCGTTGACGTCTATTCCCTCTTCTTTGTATATGCCGCCCCTTGAATCAGACACCGCTATAATCTTCGCACCCAGTTTTTGAAGGTTAATTGCTGAATAGCTGCCCACATTTCCAAAACCTTGAATGCTTACAGTACAATTTTTTATATTCAAACCTAAATATTTAGTTGCTTCATAAGCCATCAGCGCAACTCCATAGCCAGTAGCCTGTGTTCTTCCAAGAGAACCTCCACATATAATCGGTTTTCCAGTAATAATTCCAGGGCTATTTTTCCCTGACAATTTGCTGTATTCGTCCATCATCCATGCCATAATTTGCTCATTTGTATTTACATCTGGTGCTGGTATGTCTTTATCAGGTCCAATGATGCTGTATATTTCTCTTATATAGCCTCTGCTTAATCTTTCTAACTCACTTTTAGACAATGTGCTTGGATCTACTATTACTCCTCCTTTGGCCCCTCCAAATGGGATACCTACAACACTGCATTTAAAGCTCATCCAAATTGAAAGTGCCTTTACCTCATCAATATTTACATCTGGATGAAATCTAATTCCTCCCTTTGTTGGGCCAACAGCATCATTATGCTGTGCTCTATAGCCTTTGAAGATCCTTATCGTACCATCATCCATCCTTACTGGTATAGAGACTTCCAAAAATCTTATAGGCTCTTTTAATATTTGATAAGCAGAATCGCTGACTTTTAATAGCTTACAGGCATTTTCTATCTCTTTCTGAGCATTTGTCAATGGATTTAAACATTCGCTTTTCATATTGTTAGATCTCCTTTCATAAGAAAAAAGTTATTATGTTGTAATTTATCCATCAAATTTTTAAATACTGTAATTTTTGCATCATATATTTGCATAAAACATATCATAAATCCTGTAATTACAGGTTTATGATATGTTTTATATACTATTTTAATATTCTTAAGTTTCTTTTACAGGATTGTCTTTAACTACATTCTTACTTTTCTCATATCTTCTAAACATTAGTAAAGCTACAACTGTGAAAAACAATGGTCCAGCAATCATCCAAAGTGTTGAAGCTATATCTTTTGAAAATGCTGGTTCGATTATAGTGAAAATATTTGCAAATCCTACTGTGACTGACGTTAATACAGTCGCAATTATTACAGATGTTCTGCTTTTAAAGATTTCAAACGGTCTATTGATCTTTTTGTTATTTTTAAATGACGGATATGCTAAGCACAAAAATACATACGGCAATGTCATTGCTACATTCGTCATTAGCACTATGCGAGCAAAGAAAACTTTTGCTATGTCTCCTCCAAATGATATGAGGAACAACATAACAGCAACTAACAAACATTGTATCCACATTGCATATTTCGGAACACCTTTATCATCTATTTCTGCTGTCTTTACAGGCCATAATTCAGCAGGTGTGCCTTCAATCAGTTGTCTTAATGGCGCATAGCTAAGTGTAAAGAATGCACCCATTAATGATAAGAATACAGATAGCGCTACTATTCTAGCAGACCAATTTCCAATGATTATTGCTGTGCTTTTGCTTGCGCCTAGGCTTAATCCAATTTGATATCCAAAATTATTCATGATTACATACTGGGCATTTGCCATATTGACATTGTTAGACGCTAAAACACTATTCCACTTTGTAAATATTCCAACCAGGAATATTCCTAAAGAATACCCGATTGCGATTATTATAGCTGAAAACAATACGCCTTTAGGAAATGTCTTCTCTGCATTTTCCGTTTGATCTACGACACCGCCAACTACCTCTGTTCCTCCATACGCAAATATTGCAAATACTATGAATGACAAAACTGCAATCGGTGATAAATATGACGGATTCGGTGAAACTATAAACGATTTTAAAGATGTAATGGGCTCAGCTAATTTTCCTCCATTTGCTATCAATACAACAATTGAACCAAGTAAGAATATGACGTTTATAGCTAATACTGATGTTCCACCGATTGAAGCAATTTTCGATACCCAATTTAAACCTTTACTTGCTACATAAGTAATCAATATGATAAGCAATATTCCCATTAATCCAATAACTTGAGTAGAATTTAGCCCAAACAATCTAAGAGAAGAAGTTCTATCAGTTCCAAAAATTATATTTGAGATATTTATAAAAATCGTTGAACAAATGCTGACCATCCATACAACATATGATGCATACCACATGAAAGTACCTACAAAAGCGTATTTAGGGCCAACCGATCTTTCCATCCACGTGTATATCCCGCCGCTTTCTTCTTTAAAAGCCGCGCCAAATTCCGCCATCATAAAAGCATAAGGCAAGAAAAATGTTATACCTGATAAAATGTACCACGGTATCGCGCTGTATCCCATCAAATAAAATGCTCTTGGCATATTGTTGAAACCAAAAACAGATGTGAAAATCATCAAGATTAGTGGCACCAGTGTCAGCTTTTTCTTTGATTCATCGTTCATAATAACACTCCTTTCCTTTTGATTAAACTTTTATTTTATTTATTAAAAATTTTTAATTCAACTAAATTATAATACCTTCCCCGACTAATTGCAATACTATTTTGAATTGAATTATTAATTTTAATTTATGCAATTTTCTGTCTAAACTATCTAACCTTAATGGAATTTTTGTGATATGAAAAATATCTTCCTTGATTGCTTGAATAAGTTGTAATAGAAAATTTCAATAAATTTTTAGATAAAGAGAAGATAAATAAAAATAAATTGTTAGGAAAGGATATATAACGTTCATCATATATCCTTTCCAGAATATTTACCATCTATTCTGACAATATTTCTATTGGATCCACATATTCAAGTCCATGAGCTTCTGCTACTGCCTTATACGTCACATTACCATTTATAACATTAAGTCCTCTCATAAGCGATTTATTCTCTAATAGCGCTTTCTTATAACCTTTATCTGCAATCTGCAATGCGTATGGCAAAGTAACATTTGTCAATGCAAATGTAGATGTCCTCGGAACTACACCGGGTATATTTGGAACAGAATAATGCACCACATCGTATTTTATAAAGTATGGATTGTCATGAGATGTTATTCTGTCCATCGTTTCGACAGAACCACCTTGGTCTATAGCTACATCGACGATTACAGATCCTTTTCTCATGTTCTTTACCATTTCTTCTGTTATTATTTTTGGTGTCTTAGCCCCCGGAATAAGCACTGCTCCTATTACTAAATCAGCTTCTTCAGTACATTTAGCTATATTATAACTGTTTGACATAAGAGTCGTTACTTTTCCTCCAAAAACGTCATCTAAGTATGCAAGCCTTGAAGCATTTACATCAAGTATTGTAACATTAGCTCCCATTCCAACTGCAATCTTTGCTGCATTTAGTCCTACCGTTCCACCACCGACTATGACAACATTCGCCTTTTCAACACCTGGAACACCGCTTAGTAGAACTCCTCTGCCATTATTTTTGCTAAGCAACAAATAAGCACCTATCGTAACTGATAGTCTGCCTGCCACTTCACTCATAGGACTTAATAGCGGTAGCATTCCATCATCTGTCTGAACTGTTTCATATGCTATACCTACTACTTTTTTCTTTAAAAGCGCTTCTGTTTGCTGTCTATCTGGAGCTAAATGTAAATAGGTAAACAAAATCTGTCCTTCTTTAAAATAATCATACTCGGAAGGTTGTGGTTCCTTGACCTTTAATATCATATCAGATTCATTAAAAACGTCTTCAGCCGTGTTAATGATTTCAGCTCCAGCCTTTTTATATTCTTCGTTAGTTATCCCACTGATTAAACCAGCATTATTTTCAATTAATACTCTATGTCCTTTACTGCAAAATGCATGAACACCGGCAGGTGTAATAGCAACTCTTCCTTCTTCTTCTTTTATTTCTTTTGGTACTCCGATTATCATTGTGATCGCTCCTTTGTAATATATTTTATTAAAATCATTCTAATCCGACAGCTTTTAAACCATCGGATTAGAATGATTTTTTACCCATTCACAGCTAATTAGTCTTTTTGCTATCTCTCACTGTATATCCGTATAGGTAAATTCCTAACAAGACAAACATCAAAAGTGAAATCCATGAAGCAAATGCTCCACTATTTGTAAACCAATTAGCACCAAAACCTATATTTATTTTAAGGCCTGCAAATATGGCTATTACTAATCCCATCAAAGCATCTCCAGCGACTAATCCTGAAGAAATCAATATACCTTTTTCAGTCTTTTCTTTATACATCTTTTCATCATTCTTGTATTTCCTGTCAATTATCCATCTGATGATTCCTCCAACCATAACAGCCGCACTTAACTCAAATGGCAAATAAAGTCCAAGTGCAAATGGCAATACCGGAATATGCATCATCTCTATCATTATTCCCATAAAGACACCAGCAATGATTAATATCCATGGAAGGTGTCCTGTCATTATTCCTTTTACAACCATTGACATTATAGTTGCTTGTGGCGCAGCAACATATTTTGAACCAATTCCATAAGAATTATTAAGCATAATAAGCACTAATCCCGCGAAAATTGATGATGCAACTATTCCTGTGTAAAGGTATGACTCTACCTTTTTAGGCGATCCACCTATAATGTAGCACGTTTTTAAAGACTGTGCATTGCAGCCTGCCGTTGCTGCTGCAATACAAACTATGCCTCCAATCGTAATTGCCAATATCATACCACTGTCTCCGACAATGCCTGTAAGCTTTAAAATAGACGTAACAACAAGCAATGTAGCTATTGTCATACCTGACACTGGGTTATTGGATTCACCAACAATTCCTGTCATTCTCGCTGAGACAACA
Organism: Thermoanaerobacterium sp. PSU-2; assembly: GCF_002102475.1. Classification (NCBI taxonomy): domain Bacteria; kingdom Bacillati; phylum Bacillota; class Clostridia; order Thermoanaerobacterales; family Thermoanaerobacteraceae; genus Thermoanaerobacterium; species Thermoanaerobacterium sp. PSU-2. The sequence goes on from NZ_MSQD01000006.1 coordinate 162,657, forward strand.
GCGAAGAAGAAAGAAAATAATATCGTTAAAAGACTTCCTATAAATGTCATCTTAAACATAGGCAGAAGCCATGTTAAAAGGAATAGAAAAATCGAACCAATAATCACTATATTTATCGATATATCGCTGTCAGTTCTTTTTTGACCTTTTGCACTCGTTCCAAACCCAGATAATGAGTCTTTAAACGCCTTTATAAGTGTAGGGAATGTCTTGAATAAAGTAATAAATCCTCCTGCCAATACTCCACCAGCACCTATATACCTTATATAGCTGCCCCATATTTGAGAAGCTGACATATCTTTTATAAGAGTTGTAGCTGGATATATTGGACTTGTAAGACCATCTCCAAAAAATTTTATCAATGGTATAAGACCAAGCCATGCCAATATACCACCTGCCAGCATGTATGAAGAAATCTCTATTCCAACTATGAAGCCAACTCCTAATAACGATGCTAACACATTTATCCCAACTTGAGTCCCTTTAAACCAATTTAGATTCCATGCAGGCTCTTCTGACCATATAGAAAAACCGCCTGATAGAAGTTTGTATATGCCACCTGTAAGCATACCGGACAAAACCGTCATAAATCCCGAACCGCCTTGATTGCTTGTTACAAGGACTTCAGAAGCTGCCATTCCTTCTGGATACAGAAGTTTCCCGTGTTCTTCAACCGTTAAATACCTTCTTAAAGGTACGACGAATAATACGCCAAACAATCCACCGATTAATACCGCAAATATTATTCTTTCAAGCGTAAACTCATTTTTAAAGCCCCAAATAGCTATAGCTGGAAAAGAAAACAAAAGTCCAGCAGCAACACTTTCACCCGTTGCAGCTATTGCTGTAGCCATATTAGCTTCTAATATGCTATTTCTTCTAAAAATCGTCTTTAATATACCAGTAGACAAAACAGCAGCAGGAATCGCTGCACTTATAGTCATTCCAGTTTTAAGACCTAAATAAGTATTAGCTGCCGCGAAAACAATCGCAAATATCACACCTATAACTAAACTTAAAAACGTAGATTCTGGAAGAACCTCTTCCGCTGGAACAAATGGCACATACTTGTCGCCACTTATACCGCCATAAGCGCCATCTGATAACTTTCTTCCATGTTCAGCTTTTCCACTTGCCATATCTCTTCTCCTTTCGTCCTATAGTTTAAATGACATTTAATTTAAGCTTTTTATCGCTTTAATCACCTCCTCCAACATTTTAACTAATATTAAAATATTTTAATAGTATAAAGTAATAAAATGTTTTGGCATTGTTTTAAACTCTTTGTAAAACGATACATCGTTTTCCACTTTTATTATATTCGACGCACATTTCAAAAATCCTTCAAAAATGCAAAATATGCTTCATGAATATTTTCACTGCATTTCTTTCATTCATAATATAGTGTTTATTTCTTACTTAAAACATCTATAAGTTCTGCTCCTTTTTCTAAGGCTTTTTCATTTATTGACACAAGATGCTCTTTACTTGGTCCTAAAACTTCTACAAGTGCCTTTAATGTAGATTCAATTTTTGTAATATTCGTTGCTTTTATTAGAGCTCCTAAAATCACCATATTCGCAATTTTTAAATTTCCTATTTCATTTGCAATGTCATTTGCCGCGATTTCGTAAACTTCTATATCATTTCTTTTCGCTTTCTCTTTAATCAGCGATGTATTTATAAAAAGCTTTCCACCAGGCACAACATATTTTTCATACTTCTCTAAAGAAGGCCTATTCATAGCAATAACTACAGTTGCCTCGTTTATTATGGGTGAGCCTACTGGTTCATCAGATATGGTAACATGGCAGTTGGCTGTGCCTCCTCTCATCTCTGGTCCATACGACGGCAGCCACGATACGTTTTTTCCATCCATCATTCCTGCGTATGACATTATAAGCCCCATCGACATGATGCCCTGTCCGCCAAATCCTGCAAATATTATCTTTTCATTCATTTTATTTTTCCTCCTCTAAGGTGTTTTTGTATACACCTAATGGATAGTATTGCTCCATCTTGTCTTTTATCCATTTTAATGATTCGTTTGGTGACATGCCCCAATTTGTTGGACAGCTTGACAGGACTTCTATCATTGAAAATCCTTTTTTGTCTATTTGGGCTTTAAATGCGTTTTTGATTGCTTTTTTGGCATTTAATACGTGTTTTACGTCATACACTGATACTCTTTCGATGTATGCTGCTCCTTCTAATGTTGACAGCATTTCACACATTTTTATTGGGTATCCGTTTGTTTCTGGTTTTCTTCCGTATGGGGTTGTGAGGGTTTCTTGCCCTATCAGTGATGTTGGTGCCATTTGGCCTCCTGTCATGCCGTATATGGCGTTGTTTATGAATATTACTGTTATGTTTTCTCCTCTTGCTGCTGCATGTACTGTTTCTGCTGTTCCTATTGCTGCTAAGTCTCCATCTCCTTGGTATGTGAATACTATTTTGTCGGGGTGTACTCTTTTTATGCCTGTTGCTACTGCTGGTGCTCTTCCATGGGCTGCTTCTTGCATGTCGCAGTTGAAGTATTCGTAGGCGAATACGGCGCATCCTACTGGTGCTACGCCTATTGCTTTGTCTAATACTCCTAATTCTTCCATTGCTTCTGCTACAAGTCTATGGACTATGCCGTGCGTGCAGCCTGGACAGTAGTGAAATGGTGCGTCTGTTAGTCCTTTTGTTTTTTTGAAATACTACTGCCATTATTTTTTCCCCCCTTATTTTTTTGATTTCTTCTAATATGGCCATGGGTTCTGGTACCATTCCTCCTGCTCTTCCGTAGAAGTGGACTTCTTTTTGCCCGTTGACTGCTAATTTTT